>NZ_CP036528.1:583670-592100 GCF_004331915.1 Ureibacillus thermophilus | reverse complement strand
GTCACTTCAAAAATTCTACATTTTAGGGGTGAAGTCCTTTTTTATGTCTTTGAAATCCTTATGGCTCTTGGGTCAAAAAATATGCAAAATGCTCAATTAATATATCTAACACCTAACTTGTACAATAACTTCTATAAAGCTAAAATAAGACAGTGAAAATTTTGTAAAGGCGTGTTTTATTATGAATATTTTTAAGCAATTGTTTAAAAGCCTGTACTCCCCGAAGGATATAGCTTTTTACCGCTTTCAAGGGATTGGAAAGACCATCCTTTATGTATTCTTTCTAACTTTATTTATCCGTGATCCCGACGGTCTATTATTTCTCTGCTGCTGTTATTAACGGATTAGATGCGGCCCAGACAGCAGTAAAGGAACAGTTTCCCGAGTTCACGATCAAAGATGGCAAACTTTTTCAGCGGGCATGAAATTTATTGAAATCTCTATTTTTGCTTTATTTGGGCTTATGTTTAAAAATATGATCGGAAAAAACTTGCAATACCGTCACTTATGGAGAATGGCAGCATATTCCGTGACATTGCCGACGATTTTCTTTACGATTATGGCTGCACTGCAAACGACCGTTTTATACGGATTTCTTATTAACTGGTTTGCCTCGCTTATTGTCTTGTTCCTAGCAATAAAAGAGGTTCCAAAACGAAAAATCGAGTAGGAGGGAGCGATTAACTCCCGTCCTCTCACACCACCGTACGTACGGTTCCGTATACGGCGGTTCAATTAAGATCATTGACGCAAGTCTTTATAACTTCCGTGAATAGCTGTTCTCTTTATGCCAGTGGTCACTCCACCCTCCAAGAGGTCTCCCACGGGATTCACCGCTTCCTTCCTCAAGTGAGGTACTACGTTTTCTGTGTTCATCATGACTCACTGAATGCCAAGGGCTATTCTCTCTTAATTGTTCGGTCCTTCTTAGTAGTTCTAAACCAACTAATACTATGACCTCTGCTGACTTCTGACGGTTCAGCTACTTATCACTAAGTAGGTTATGAAGCGTATTTCACCTATCCGCCAGACCTCCCCGGGTAAGTACATGCACTTTCACACCATCTATCCGCCTCATTTACTCGATATGACCTTCGACAGAAAGAGCTTTGTTTTGTTTGGCAAACTCACTCAATCATACCTAGCCTTATATGAGGTTCGTGTTCCTCGGACCGACGGACACCCTTGCTCTTGGCTAACCTCTACTTCTGTCTTCGGGGTTCGGGACTTACACCCTATAGTTCATGTACATGCCGGGCGCACCAAAACTAAAACGCGCTAAAAAAGCGCGTTTTAATTTTGTTTTGTGAATTGAAATTGTCTTGTAAGTTTCTCAAGCGACTCTGACAAAAGTGTTAATCGTTCACCGGCTTCATGACTTTTCTTTACTTTTTCCATTTGATCATGTGAAGCAGCCATCATTTCTTCAGCGCTTGCCAGCGTTTCTTGTGCGACAGAGACTAAATTTTCAGCCGTTGTTTCCATTTTCGGTAAAGTATCATTTAAAACATTCAATTCTTCTTGAACTTTCACAATCATTCCACTGACAGCTTCGATCTCCATCATTAAAGTATCAAAAGATTTCTGGCTATCGGTAGCGATTGAAATATAATTTGTTACATTATTTACCATTTTCTGAAATTCCAATGATGCATGATTTGATATCGATTCCATCTCTGCAATCGTTTTTGTAATATGCTCAGTAGCTTCGGACGATTGTTCAGCAAGTTTCCTGACCTCATTGGCCACAACTACAAATCCTTTCCCTGCTTCTCCAGCTCGCGCTGCTTCAATTGTTGCATTTAGCGCAAGAAGTTTTGTCTGTTCTGCGATTTGTTGAATTAATGTCACAACGTTGGCAATGGAAGCCGAATAATTTTTTACATTCTCAACTGCTGACTTAACTCCTGAAAATTCATTCTCAAAGGCGGTAATCGTTTTGACCATTTTTCCGACGCTTTTTTCTCCGTTATCTGCAGATTTGTTCATGACTTGAGCTTTTTCAATCATTTGATTCATATGAGTAAATATTGTGTAAATTGATTTTTTCATTTCCTGGAATCTTTGAATGCTATCTTCAGAACTTCCGGCGGTTTGTTCCGCCCCGTTTTTCACAACATGTATAGCCTCTAAAAGCTGTTCATTTTCTTCGAGTACTTGATCAGAAACTTCCCTCAGCACTTTACCGGTTACTGAAAGATTCGAAGTCGTATTTGAAATATTCGATAAGAGTTCTTTCATCTGACGAATCATTGCATGGAAACTTTTCACTAAAGATGTGATCTCAGGAGTTGTTGTTTTGACTTCAACATGCAGATCTAAATTGCCTTCCCTTGCTTTTCTCATAACCTCGCGAAGATTAGAAAGCGGCTTTGTTAAACTTCTAACAATCAAAATAACAGTAAGTGAGGTTAGCGAAAGGCTTATGACAACCAAAATAAATATGTATTTTGCCATCTCATTAATATCTTTCATATAAATCTTTTGCGGAATCGCAATGACATAAATTCCTTTAAATTCTTGTACCTTTTGAAAAGAGATCGTATATAGTTCGCCATTTATTTTCTCGTGGAGAATCCCATTTTGTTTTTGGCGAATCTTTTCAAGAAGTGTGTCAGTAAATTTCAATTTTGTGTTTTTATTGATGCTAAAGGGCTTTATTTCTTTATTGTCAAGGATAAAATAATCTCCTTTTAATCCATCTTGGACAAGTTCCGCATCCTGACCTTTGATTACTTGATTCATCTTTTTTTGAAATTTCTCTTCTTCGCCTACATAAATCATCATCAAATTTTGTGCGATTGCATATACCATTTTCACTTCTCTTTCTAATCGTTGCTCCATTAACTCAATCGTCGTTTGCTTCGATTTCATGTAAGAAATGTAAGCAACTGAGGAAACCGACAGAAGCAGCAGACTTAATATTACGATTAACAGCCGGGCCTGCATGGTAAATTGAGCGAATAATTTGCTAATCCAATTCACTGGTCTAGTCTGAAAGTTTTCTAAAGGCAAAAAAATACACCCCTCCTATAATAACTAATTACATTATGGCAAAAGAATATTAAGGAATTGTAAAGAAATAGTATGATTTTTTTAAAAACATCACCTTTGACCTAGGCGAAATGATTTAAACAAGGAAAAAAATTCTTTTCGATTCGAAAAAACGAAAAAGAGAAAACTTGCAAAGAGGATTAAAACGGAATAAATAAAAACGGTTTGCGGCTCATCCATCCAGCGCTCAAAGACAACCGGACCTAATGCTACCCCGAGAAATCGACATGTTCCATAAAGGCTGACCACAAACCCCCGTTCTGAGTCCGGTACAGATGAAGTAACTGCCGTATTGATGGACGGCAAAATAAATCCCATACTTCCAAACGCCAATGTGATGAAGAATAATAAAAATGAAAATGAGTGAAACCAAACTAAAACGAAAAAGCATCCAATCATTAGTATGTTTCCAAGAAAAAGAAGCCCGTTCAATTCTTCACGGTTTGTTTTAAGCCGTTTTCCTGTCCAATATGAAGTAATGGTCATTGCACCAAGAGGAAACAAAAAAGTGGCGCCTTTAAAAAAACCATCGATTTTATAGGTTTCCTCGATTAAGAAGGAGAGGTAATATAACATTCCGAACATGACAAACATGCTGATCCCTCCCAAAAGATATTGAGGAATCAGGAAATTCCTTTTCTTATGAAACGTTTTTACAATTTTGATCGTATATTTTCTTAATGTGAGCATTTTGCAAAATTAGATTTTTTGGATAAAAGTATAAAAAATAAAGCACTCGACAAATAGCTACCAGCATGTTATTTTACAAAATATTACAATAAAGAGTTTTGTCACTGTCTCATTTTTTTTTTGTTCAAAAAATTGGTGCTGGTTTATACTCACCAACACCAAATATTATAGAGCCTGTTTTTGGAGGAAGGGATCAATGTATGTAAAATTTCGTATCTGTCAATCGTTGATCTTTCCTTATGTGCTTTGACGTTTAGATAAATATGAAAAGTATAAGATAAAAAGGCTGTGAAAAGTATAAAAAGGTCTATAAAGGTTCTTTTTTATATTATTAGGTTTAAAATTAGTGATGATTAGGTTAAAATATTAGTATTAAGATATATAATATATATTAGATATATAAGATATATAAAGGTGTGAAAAGGAGGGATATGGTTTGAGAAAGCTTCGTTCTAATGAAGTGTTCAAACCGGGATCATTTCCGAAATACACATACGTTTCTAGAAAGTCTTCGGGTTTCGGTTTTACGTATGAAACACGTTTGAAGCAAGCTCTTAATACACCGGGATATTTAACGTCCATTATTGGTCCATCTAAAACAGGGAAGACTGTCTTATGTGAGAAAGTGATCGAACCGCAAAATATGGTTTCTTTAACAGGTAGTGATTTTAAAAATGCAAAAGATTTTTGGGAAGTTGTTGCAAATAAAGTCGGTTTGCCTCTTGAAGGAGAATACTCAGAAACGACTGTGCTAAAAGGCACTGATAATAATCCAGAAGATAAATCAATTTCTACTCGAGAAAAGTATGGATCAAACAAGGATAAAGTGATTGAATTTTTTAAAGAAAATAACCTTGTGTTAGTTCTAGATGATTTCCATTATGCTCCTGAAGAGGTGCAGTTAGATATCGCTTATCAATTAAAAGATGCCATTAGAAGAGAATTTAAAGCTGTGGTTATATCACTACCTCATAGAGCGGATGACGCCATTAGGAAAAATCCAGATTTGAGCGGCAGATTAAATTTAATTAATATCGAACCATGGCAAGAAGATGAGTTAAAGGAAATTGCGATTACTGGTTTTGAGCAGCTTGGCATCAAAATAAGTGATGAATTGGCTTCAAAAATGGCTTTAGAAAGCCTTACATCTCCACAGTTAATGCAGTCAATTTGTTTGAATTTGTCGCTTATTTTAAATATTGATGAAGATGAAAGTATAAAGGAAATAAATGACGAAAAAAAATTGGAAGAAAGTTATCGGTTCACTACTATTAACTTACCGTATCAAGAAGTGGTTAAAAAGTTAATGGCCGGTCCATCCACAAGGGGGCAAGAAAGAAAAAAATATCAATTAAAAAATGGAGAAAAAGCGGATATTTATCATATTTTATTAAAAGCAATTGCTCAAAATCCACCTGTTGTTAGCCTGTCAGTGGACGAAATGAAAGAGAGAATCGATCAGCTGCTAGTAATTAATTCAAAGGAAAAAATCGAGAAGAACAAGATTAGAGATTCTCTTCAAAAATTGCATGATATCATGTTTTCTAGTGAGCCTATTTATCAAGTCTTTGAATGGAAAGATAATCAAATATTCATTCTAGATCCCCTGTTCCTGTTCTTTTTAAGATGGGGTACTTATTGATCGTGAAGGGGGATTTATATGTCGATGATTCGAAAAGAGCCGGATATAGTTATAAAAGAAATAAATGAAAGAATAGATGATCTCGAAAAACTTATAAGCCTCTATGAGCAAAAGCAAGATGTTTATGACTCTTTTAACGCTTGGAGGAACGATGTAAAGAGAACGTTGAGTGAAAATTTTTCTGAACCATCGATAAGTAAAGATTTTCTGATTGAAACGAAAGTGGTTCCAAATAAATTCTCGAGAGCGGACACTATTAGTAAAGTCGGAGAAGCTCTTCAAAAAAGTAGAGATATTTTGAGTAAATTAAAATCTGACGTTGAGTCCGGTAAATACTTACCAGAGAAAAGTGCTGAGGATCATATAGACAAAACAATAGCTGTAACAATTATCCGAAAGATTTTAAAGAATTTTCATAAACACATTGAGGCGATGTATCAAGATGAAGTTCATGGTAATGGTACGATCAAAAAGGAAGATTTAGATAAGATTAAAATCGGAAATGAGTACGATGTTCAGCGGATACTATATTCGCTAATCAGACCAATATTTCCAGATGCTAGATTAGAGGTTGTAGATGATGCTGGTTATGCTTCCGTCAGATATGATATAGTACTCGATGAATATGGAATTGTAATAGAGGTGAAATGTACAAGGGAAAACATGACTGAGCGTAAATTAAGGGAAGAGTTAGGCTCAGATTCATTTCATTATGAAGCCGATCATCTTTTCCTGTTTATATTTGATAAAGTGAAATTAATAAAAAACCCTGATGCTTTTGAGAAGGCTTTTCGAAGAGAAAAACAAGGTTTTGATAAAGAACTTGAAACAATTATTATTCGAGAAATCACTTTCTGATTTCTAAAATGCAAAGAGTTTTGCTAAGGTGAATGGCATGAATGCTCACAGATGTTTATTGCAAAATAAAAGTGGCTCTGACTCAATCTTGGTGATCGGAAGAGGTTTATTGAGAAAATGGATGTGCAAATAAGTATTTTTATTTGTATTCTCAATTACCTCGATTTTCCACGAAAAGAACGTAAGAGCCATTTTCTCTTTGCCAAAAACACACAGACCGTAGTGGAGTTCCAAAATCCACGATTGGAAGAATTGAAGCAGGACTTACAAGTCCTAGGGTGGAGACACTTTTTAAAATTTCGTAGGCATTGAATACTCCTTTCATCATTGGCGGTAGTAGGAAACAGGATCATGACCATAACCTGCATGTTCGAGTTTAGCGCATAATTCATATGCTTATATTATCGAAGCCATTCCTTGGAGAGAAAATTCTCCAAGGAACAGCTTTTTTAGGAGGAATAAGTATATGGACGTAGTTTGAAATCAAACACTTGGACGGGGAATGTGAGAAGCTGGTTAAATTATATAAAATGGCATACTTCACTTTATATGTGTGAGAATCTTTTTATTACTTTTGTATTTAGTTGAGTTAAAATGTTGATTGCTGCCTGTTGGGTAGCTTAATTGGATAAAAGACAGTCAATGAAGAACTGGCTTTTAAAATCATTAAATCAATAAATGCATTTTTTTCTTTCCTAAAACCACACAGATTTGCAAATGCATTGAAAATGGGAATTACATGTGTATGGCAAAATAAAAGTGCAGAGCTTTGCAAAGGAAAAATGCAGAGTCCTGCACTAAATTTTTGTGCATAAACAAAAAAAGACTTGCCAGTCACCCCAAGTCCCACTACAGTAATTGTGTCAAGCAGTTGGTAGTGGAGGTAAGAAAGGATGCTAGCAATGTCTGATATTAATTGTATCAAACATTTAAGAAATAACAAAGGTTTATCTATTTCAGAAATACAAAGAACAATGGGAATTAATTGGCGAACAGCTAAGAAGTATGCGGATGAAGATCAACTCCCTAAACAGAAATCATTTAAAAAGAAAGGGATGATGTATGAGGAAAAGTGGGGAGTAATTGTTTCAGATTGGCTTTTTGAGGATTTAAAGTTAAGGAAAAAATTAAGAAGAACAAAGAAACAAATATTTGAAGAACTAAAGGAAATGGGTTTCCAAGGTTCTTATCGTACTGTTTGTTACTTTATCTCTGAATGGATGAATACTCACCAAGAAGAAAAGGATAAAGGGTATGAAAGATTAGAACATCCTCCGGGTGAAGCTCAAGTAGACTTTGGAGTAATGGAAGCTGTACAAGATGGAGAAATGGTGGATATTCATGCTTTAGTTATGACGTTTCCTCATAGTAATGCTGGATTTGCAGTACCGTTACCAGCTGAAAATCAAGAATGCTTCTTACATTGGTCTCAATATTCTTTTTAAACAGGTTGGGGGAGTACCTAAAAGGATAAGAATCGATAATTTGACCCCCGCTGTGAAGAAAAAAAGGACAAAAAATGAAGAAGCACAATTAACTGATGAATTTGTTCAATTTCAGAGTTATTATGGCTTTGATGTGCAGGTATGCAATCCAAGAAGTGGCCATGAAAAAGGAAATGTTGAGAATAAAGTTGGATATATACGCTATAACTTTTTTACTTCAGCTCCAATAATGGACAGCTATGAGGGTTTAACGGATCAATTATTTCATAAATTAGAGGCGGACAGAAATAGAATTCATTATGCCAAAAACGTACGTATTGAGGACTTATGGCAGGAAGAACGGGATTATCTTCTAGCATTACCGGAAAAGCCCTATCCTGTATTTAAAGAGCATCTTGTTAAAGTAAACAAATATAATGAAGTGAAAGTGGATCAGACGTTGGTTCATGTCCCTAAGGGTGGCAACTATAGTCAATTACAAATGATATTAACATGGGATCAATTAAAGATTGTTTCACCTAATGGGGAGATATTATTGGATGACTATCGGCCATATATGAAAAAGCGAAAAGCATTACCATGGCTTTCAATAATTAAAACATGGATTCATAAACCAAGGGTTGTAGAATATTCGCGCTATAATAAGTATTTACCGGGAAGAATTAAAGAATTTTTGTTGGTAGATAATTTAATTATTCGACGAAAACGATTAGAAGCTCTAGCTAGTTTATTAGTTTCTCA
>NZ_CP036528.1:530251-583570 GCF_004331915.1 Ureibacillus thermophilus | reverse complement strand
CCAATTCGTGCGGATGCCCCCATAATTCGTGCGGATACAATTCCAATTCGTGCGTATATCCCCACAATTGGTGCGGATACAATCCCAATTCGTGCGGATGCCCCCAAATTCATGCGTTTCCCCCAAAATATTTAAACCTGTAAAAGTAAAAAACCCTGGAACTTGCAACAAAGTCCCAAGGTTTTTGGAAAAAGCACTGAAATTAACGAGAGGAAAACTCTATAGCTCTACGATTCCAGTAATATCAATGGTTAGAAAGCTATTTTTGAATTTGTTCCCCCAAAATTTACCCCAAAACTGTGTATGGCAAAATAAAAGTGCAGAGCTTTGCAAAGGAAAAATGCAGAGTCCTGCACTAAATTTCTGTGCATAAACAAAAAAAGACTTGCCAGTCACCCCCAGCCTAAATAAGACAAGAATCTTAGAAAATGATGAGCAAAAAAAAGACAAACCCCAACTCAAATGAAGCATTTGAGTTGGGGTTTGTCGACAGTCTGACATCATTTTCTCCAAAGAGAAAATGATGTTTTTTTGATATGTTGTTAAAATTGATTTCCGTTCCGGGGACGCTTTCCGCAGGCCCAGCTCGAGCCTCCTCGGAGTTCATTCCTTCGCTCCTCGTGGTCTCGAGAGGGCTCGTCGCAGGAAAACTTTGCTTTGCAACTAAGCGTGCGCGACAGGAGCACTCGCCCCGTCATTCCAATCAATTTTTAGTTATCAAAACTCTTTCAGCTACCCCTATAATTTTTTTATATCCCAGCCTCTTCCATGCATCAACTTACTTGATTTAATTCCGCAAGTTCTTCAGAAGTGTACGCTCTCGACCTTGTTAAGAAACGTTTCCCTTCCACACTTTCTAAACTAAACATTCCCCCTCGACCATCAACGACATCAATGATGAGCTGCGTATGCTTCCAATATTCGAATTGTGTTTTATGCATATAAAATTTGGCTCCACCAATTTCTCCCAACAGTATATCGTTATCGCCAATGATTAAATCGCCTTCCGGATAACACATGGGTGATGAACCGTCGCAACAACCACCTGACTGATGGAATATGATTGGTCCATGTTTTTTCTTTAACTGTTCAATGAGGGCTAAGGCTGCTTCCGTCGCAATAACACGCTCTACCAACGCCATTCCTCCTTCATAATCAAGCATTAGAAGAAGCCAAGTTTATTTGGATCATAGCTTACTAGCAAGTTTTTCGTTTGTTGATAATGTTCTAACATCATTTTATGATTTTCACGGCCGATGCCGCTCATTTTATAGCCGCCGAATGCAGCATGAGCAGGATATTGATGGTAACAGTTTGTCCATACTCTTCCGGCTTGAATGCCGCGCCCTACCCGATAAGCAGTGTTCATATCGCGAGTCCATAAACCTGAGCCTAAGCCGTACATTGTATCATTGGCAATTTCCAATGCTTCTTCCGTTGTTTTAAAAGTTGTGACTGCCACAACCGGACCGAAAATTTCTTCTTGGAAAATGCGCATTTTATTATGCCCTTTAAATACAGTTGGTTGAATGTAATAGCCTTCTGCAAGCTCCCCATCTAAAATGTTGCGTTCTCCTCCAATTAGCAGTTCGGCCCCTTCTTGTTTGCCGATATCAATATAAGATAAAATTTTCTCCATTTGTTCTGTAGATGCTTGAGCCCCAATCATTGTAGTCGGATCTAACGGGTTTCCTTGCTTAATGGCTTTTACTCGTTCAAGGGCGCGTTCCATAAATCGATCGTAAATGGATTCATGAATTAATGCTCTTGAAGGGCATGTACATATTTCCCCTTGGTTAAGGGCAAATAATACAAATCCTTCTATGGCTTTATCTAAAAATTCGTCGTCTGCATTAAATATATCTTCAAAGAAGATGTTTGGCGATTTGCCGCCTAGCTCCAATGTCACAGGAATAATATTTTGAGAAGCATATTGCATGATCAGTCTTCCTGTTGTTGTTTCTCCAGTAAAGGCCACCTTACCGATGCGCGGACTGGATGCTAATGGTTTTCCGGCTTCTAGACCGAAACCGTTTACAATGTTAACTACACCCGGCGGCAATAAATCTCCAATAAGTTCCATTAATACTAAAATAGAAGTTGGTGTTTGCTCAGCAGGTTTTAACACAACGCAGTTTCCTGCTGCAAGAGCTGGTGCCAGTTTCCACACTGCCATTAGAATTGGGAAGTTCCAAGGAATAATTTGCCCCACTACGCCAATTGGTTCATGGAAATGATATGCTACTGTATGTTCATCAATTTGGCTGATGCTGCCTTCTTGTGCGCGAATAACCCCCGCAAAGTAACGGAAATGGTCAATCGCTAATGGAATGTCCGCATTTAATGTTTCCCGAACCGGTTTACCATTTTCCCAGCTTTCCGCAACGGCCAACTTTTCCAAATTTTCTTCCATGCGGTCAGCAATTTTATTTAAAATTCTGGCTCTTTCTGCAACAGAAGTTCTTCCCCAAGCATCCTTCGCTTGATGAGCGGCATCAAGGGCAAGCTCAATATCTTCTGCTGTTGAACGAGCGACTTTTGTATATGGTTTTCCAGTTACAGGCGTTATGTTGTCAAAATATTCCCCGTTTACAGGAGGCACCCATTTTCCGCCAATATAGTTGTCGTATTTCTCCTTAAAATTAACAATAGCCCCTTCAGTATTTGGAAATGCATAAGCAGCTGTTAAAACTGACATTTCTACTACTCCCCCTTATAAGTTTTTATACCTTTTTCCGTAGACACAAGTATCCGTCTACTAAAAGGTATTTAATATATATTTATTCAGAAGATTACAAATTTATATCTAATCCTGTAAATTTTTCTAAGACACCTCCTATAAGCGGATTCATGTTCTCTTATCTTTACCCCTAAGTCAATAGCCGTAAACTACTTTTTAATTTATATTTTTATTTTTTATCTGCTTTATTTATTTTTTTCTATTTTAAGCAGTCTTTTTGTTGAAACTCTAACATCTCTCAAAATAGAAATATATAGTCATTTCGCTCAAAAAGGTTGTACAATAGATTTAGTAGATTCCAAAAAAGGTGGGATCCAATATGTTATCCATTCAGAGCACAGAACGTTTAACTGGCGGTCGGATCAGCGGAGATTATTGGGATTTGGATGAACTCATCAACTCCATTTATGAAGTTATTGGCGACGAGAATAAATATTATGATTTCCAAGGGGCAAGACAGCGTATTTTAGGGGTTTGTCTTCAATTAAGAAAGGCAACCAGAGGGGAATGTAATGTGGAGTTTGTCGCAAACGGAATGCATAAAGGAATTGAGCGGCAAAAAGATATTCTAGCACCTGAAAAAAATGTCTATTTTTCCGTTGAAATTTTATGGCCGGAATTAATTTTTACAACCCTTGCTTTAAATGACTTTATCGATTTATATAATGAACATATCGACAACAATCCTTGGAACCCATATATCACAACGATTCGAAAGTTCCAGTCCGTCGTGACAGAATGTTTAAGAGAACAGTTGCCAGAAGAACATTTCAATGTCTTTATTCACCTCATGTTTACTAAATCACCAAAATACTTCCGATATGCGACGCAATATGTGGATGTTTTAAACTTGGAATATTTGAAGCTTTCCTTTGAAGAAAGAAAAGAAAATTTAGGAGCCTTTGCCATCCGTTTGATGGTAGAAGATGATGAGTACATTGCTTTAAAAGATGAAATTTTAGCTACTGCTAATCTGACAAAACATGAAATTCATGAATTGCCAATTCGAATGAAATATCCTGAACACATTGAATGGTAATTATATCATTCTATAAAACCAAAAAAGGCTTACCGAAAAGATCCATTCGCTTTCCGGGTAAGCCTTTTTCTTTATATGCCTCCTAAATAAGCAGCTTTTACTTCTTCACTTTCTTGAAGCTCTTTCGCTTTTCCAGATAACACGATTTTTCCTGTTTCAATTACATATGCCCGGTCTGCAATCGATAACGCCATATGGGCATTTTGCTCAACAAGTAAAATCGTTGTTCCTTCTTTATTAATCGATTGAATGATTTCAAAGATTTGCTGAACGATTAATGGCGCAAGACCCATCGAAGGTTCATCCAACAGCAATAGCTTCGGTTTGGACATTATGGCTCTTCCTATCGCCAACATCTGTTGTTCCCCGCCGGATAAAGTACCAGCCAATTGTTTTCTTCGTTCTTTTAAAATCGGGAACAATTCAAATACATGATTTAAATCTTTTTTCATGCCATCCCGATCTTTCCGAAGATACGCACCTAAATCCAAATTTTCTTCAACGGTCATATTGGCGAATACTCTGCGTCCTTCAGGTACATGAATGACACCGTTTTTTACAATGGTTTGAGCCGGCTTTCCTCCAATTTGCTGCTTGTTATATAAAATGGTTCCGTGCTTTGGTTTTAATAAACCGGACAAAGTTTTCAATAATGTAGTCTTTCCTGCACCGTTTGCACCGATTAACGTAACAATCTCACCTTCATTTACCTCCAAGGAGACATTTTTCAATGCATGAATATTCCCATAATATACGTCAATATTATTTACTTTGAGCATTATTTCACAACCTCCTCGCCAAGGTAAGCTTCTATTACTTTTGGATTGTTACGTATTTCTTCCGGTGTTCCTTCAGCAATCAATTGACCATGGTCCAACACATAAATTCGTTCGCAAATCCCCATGACTAAACTCATGTCGTGTTCAATTAAAAGAATAGTTAAGTCAAATTCTTTTCGAATTAAGGCAATTAATTCCATCAAATCTTGCGTTTCTTGCGGGTTCATACCTGCTGCCGGTTCGTCCAAGAGCAAAAGTTTTGGACCAGCAGCGAGCGCGCGGGCAATTTCAAGACGCCGTTGCATTCCGTAAGGCAAGTTTTTGGCTAATTCATCTTTGTAGACATCAAGTCCAAAAATCTTTAAAAACTCAATCGATTCCTGCTCCATTTTTGATTCACCTTTAAAATGGCTTGGCATTCGGAAAATGGAAGAAAGGATTGAATGGTTTGCAAGGTGGTGGTTTGCAATTTTAACGTTGTCTAATACCGTTAATTCTTTAAAGAGGCGAATATTTTGGAATGTACGGCTGATTCCGCTTTGAGTAACTTGATATGGTTTAAAACCTTTAATGCTTTTGCCGTCAAAAGTAATTTCGCCTTCTGTAGGAGTATATACGCCGGTTAACATATTAAAAGTTGTTGTTTTTCCGGCCCCATTCGGTCCAATAAGGCCAACGAGCTCCCCTTTATTGATATACATATTTACTTTTTGTACCGCTTTTAATCCGCCAAATTGAATCCCAACGTTCTCAAGCTTTACAAGAGGATTAGTCATGCTTCAGAACCTCCTCTCTTTTTCACTTTAAAGACATCCTTCAATTCTTTCGTTCCCATGAGTCCTGATGGTCGATACAACATTACAAGAATCAACACGATGGAGTAGATGATCATACGTGTTTCCGGGAACGCCTGCAAGTATTGGGAAACTGCTGTTAAGAAAATAGCAGCAATAATAGAACCGGAAAGGCTTCCTAAACCACCTAATACAACGTAAATTAAAATTTCAAAGGATTTTAGGAAGTTGAAAGCTGTTGGCTGAATAATGTAGAAGTTATGGGCGTAAAGCGCACCAGCTACTCCTGCAAATAATGAACCAATAACGAAAGCTACAACTTTGTAATAAGTTATATTAATTCCCATCGCATCGGCAGCAATTTCATCTTCGCGTACTGCTAAACAACTGCGTCCATGACGGGAGTTTGTAAAGTTGGAGATAACCATGATGGTAATTACAACAGCAACAAAGGCATATGTCCAAGTTGTTGCATGATTGACAACCATCCCGGCAGCTCCTCCGACATATTCCACATTTAAGAAAACAATTCGAATAATCTCAGCAAAACCTAATGTACAGATGGCCAAGTAGTCGCCTCTTAATCGCAAGGAAGGCACACCAACAAGCAAGCCGGCAATGGCCGCTACAATCCCAGCCAAAATAATCCCTACAATAAATGGCAATCCAAGTTTCATCGTACAAATGGCGCTAATATAAGCCCCGACTGCCATAAAACCGGCATGACCAATGGAGAATTGCCCTGTGATTCCAATAACAATATGCAGACTGACTGCAAGTATAACGTTAATGCATATCGTAATGAGCATATTTTGGTAATAGATATCCAACATTCCATTCATAAACATGACTTGTACAACTGCATAGACCACTATTGCAATTGCTAAATAAATCCAAAAGGCTTTTGATCTTTTCATTTCCCCAGTCACCTACACTTTCTCACGGATGTTTTTACCAAATAATCCTGCTGGTCTTAAAATCAAGATCAAGATCAAAATTACGAAAGCTGCTGCGTCGCGCCATAGCGAGAATCCTATAGCACTGACGATCGTTTCAATGATTCCTAAAATAAACCCTCCAACCATCGCACCTGGAATGCTGCCGATTCCACCTAAAACCGCTGCAATGAAGGCTTTTAATCCAGGAAGAACCCCCATTAACGGATCGATTCTTGTGTAGTAGGAACCGAAAATAACTCCCGCTGCGCCCGCTAAGGACGAACCAATCGCGAAAGTTGCAGAAATGGTATTATCCACGTTAATGCCCATCAATTTGGCTGCATCCGCATCGTGGGACACTGCACGCATCGCTTTACCGATTTTCGTTTTATGAACAATAAATTGTAAAAGTATCATTAACGTAATAGTGACTACAAGAATCAAAATAGTTTGTGAGTTAATGTTGGCGCCGAGAATATTAATCGTTGTTTTTGGCAATACTTGAGGATAAGCCTCAGGTGTAGCACCTCGGAAGAAAATCATTGTGTACTCGATTAAAAACGATACCCCAATAGCTGTCGTTAATGCTGCAATCCGGGTAGCAGTTCTTAATCGTTTATAAGCGACCCGCTCGATAATGACACCAATGATTGCACATAAAATCATTGCTGTTATCAACGCCGGTATAAAGCCCATCTCCCATCGAGTGATGGCGAAAAATCCGATGAATGCCCCGAGCATGAACACATCACCATGGGCAAAGTTAATCAATTTAATAATCCCGTAAACCATTGTATAACCCAACGCTATTAAGGCGTAAATGCTTCCCAAGGAAATACCGTTTATTAGTTGCTGCAACCAATCCATAATGTCACACTCCTTTTTGTAGCATAGGTATTTCTGTCAACTGAAAATAAGCAACGGTCAACTAATATTTGGAATTCGTAATTATTAAAGGGAAAAGGGAGGCGGTGTGCCCCCCTTTCTTTCACTATTACGGTTCAATTTTTGTTTTGAATTTTTGTTGTCCATCTACATACTCAAGGATTGTTGCAGATTTGACAGCATTATGCTTTTCATCCACTGAGAATGTACCAGACACAAGCGAAATCTCTTTTGTTGCAGCAAGCGCATCTTTAATTTTCTCTCCATCTAATGAACCAGCGCGCTCAATCGCATCTTTAATGAAGTAAACTGTGTCATATCCAAGAGCGTGGAATGCATTTGGTGATTCGCCATATTTATCATTAAATGCTTTAACGAAGTCTTGAATTTTTTGATCTGGGTCTTCAGATGAATAGTGGTTGATGATGAATGAGTTGTTTAAGTTTTCAGCACCAGCCAATTCAACCAATTTTGGAGAATCCCATCCGTCAGCACCCATTAATGGAACATCAATGCCTAATTCGCGAGCTTGTTTAACAATCAAGCCGACTTCTTCATAATATCCTGGAATGAAGATAAACTCTGGATTTTTAGATTTCAGTGTTGTTAAAGATGCTTTGAAATCTGTATCATCTGCTACATACGCTGCTTCTGCAACCACTTTTCCGCCATTTGCTTCGATTTGTTCTTTAAATGCAGCCGCTAAACCTTTTGCATAGTCTGAAGAATTATCCGCAAAAATGGCTACATTTTTTACGCCAAGCTCTTCAGTAGCAAAGTTCGCTGCAATGATCCCTTGGAATGGGTCAATGAAGCATGTACGGAATACATATTCATTGATAGAACCGTCTTCATTTTCTGTAACGTTTGGTGCAGTTCCTGAAGCAGTAACCATTGGAATTTTGTTTTGATTTGCGATTTGTACAGTAGCAAGAACGTTACCGCTCGTTGCTGGCCCAATCATAACATCTACTTTTTCTTGTGATACTAAACGTTGTGCGGCAGATACGGCTTCTGCGTTCTCTGATTTGTTATCTACCGGAACTAATTTAATTTGCTTACCGTTAATTCCACCATTTGCATTGATTTCTTCAATCGCTAGTTCTGCCCCTTGTTTAATGGATGAACCATAAGAAGCAACTGAACCAGTCAATTCAAGGTTTGCACCGATTTTAATTACATCGCTATCTCCGCCAGAGGAGCCGCTATCTCCTGAAGAAGAATCGTCACCTCCATCGGAACCTCCACTACAGCCAGCTAAAGCTCCTACGACTAACGAAGACGCTAGAAAGAGAGAGGCATATTTTTTTAGTTTTTTTGTTTCCTCCATCATCATTACTCCCCCCATTAATAAATTTATAGATATTAGATTTTTCTGAAAATGAATACATTTATTTCAGAAAACTAAAATCTAAATTTTCTGAAATAAGATTCCGCCTCTAATATCTATTTCAAAAAATTAAAATGTTAGCTTTTAGTATTTTAAAACATTCTTTCTATTTAGTCTAGTGAGATTTTTTAGTAAATTTAAAAATTTTATATTATAAAAAATTATTTAATAATTTATTGATAATCTATCAAAATTTATTTTTGGATTATCAAAATTTTTTTATTTCACCTCGATTAAATCTTTTATAAAAATTTACAACTTTTTATTCCTAAAACATGCAATATGTCCCGTTTCCAATACCTGATGATGGGATAAAAATACTATTCCTTTTTGAAATAATGATAGAGTCCCATTTTTATTTTTTATGCATACACTATTCAGAGAAATGGAGGTATGCTAATGTACATGTATAATGGTTATCCATATTACTATGTTTATGTACCTGTTAATTATTATCCATTCAATCATTCTTTGTATGTCCAACAAACACCTCAACAAACCGCCAGACCAACCGTACAACAATTGATTCAGCGCATTCGCACAGAACATAGCAATTTATACACTCAGCTGGAACAGGCTGGCGTAAATCCTCAAATGATTGATACCCTCATGTTTTTAACAATCTCCTATGTACACAGCCAACAAAACTTAAATCGCACTCCTACACAAATTTATAATCAATTCCAACGCGACAATCCTTGGTTCCCATTATTCATTCGCTCCATGAATTTCCCAGAAAATACAGTCAATCGTATTTTAATTCGGGCTATTGAATTGGCGCTTGCTTATATACGCGGTGAAAGCCCTGCTCCAGAACCTGGACCAAGACCTGAAGCTGGTTGGTCTGATTGGGAAAGCTTAGGAGGGACATTATTAAGCGCTCCTAGCGTAAGTTCATGGGGGCCAAACCGCTTGGACGTATTCGCAAGAGGAAGCGACAATGCGTTATATCACATTTGGTGGGACGGCACAAGATGGAGCAGCTGGGAAAGTCTCGGCGGTGTATTGACTTCAGCACCTGGGTCCGTTTCTTGGGGCGAAAACCGCATCGATGTTTTTGTTCGAGGAACTGATGATGCGTTGTATCACAAATGGTGGGATGGCACTCGATGGAGCAACTGGGAAAGCCTTGGCGGTACATTAACAAGCGGTCCTGCAGCTTCTTCTCAACAAGTTAATCAATTGGATGTATTTGTTCGTGGAACAGGAAATCGCCTTTATAAGCGAACTTGGAACGGAACTTACTGGGAATCATGGGAAGACCTTGGAGGCAATTTAGCTTCAGAACCTGCAGCCATCTCTTGGGGGCCAAACCGAATTGATGTGTTTGCAAGAGGCGTAAATAATAATTTAATCCATAAATGGTGGGACGGCACAAGATGGAGCGACTGGGAAAGCCTCGGCGGTACGTTGACAAGTGCGCCAACTGTTTCCTCCAAACGGCCAAACCATCTCGATGTATTTGTCAGAGGAGTAGGAAATCGTTTATATAAACGCACTTGGAACGGCAGCCGTTGGGAGCCTTGGGTAAGCCTTGGCCCAACTCAAATTACAAGTGCTCCAGCCGCTGTTTCTTGGGGACCAAATCGGACGGATGTCTTCGCACGGGGACAAAACAACGATTTAATTCATCGCTATCAACAAACGTAATAGAACGAAAGAGTGAAAAGCTCCTTTTCGAGGGGCTTTTCTTATGTTCAAATAAAACTCTTCTATGACTCAACAGTAAGAAGTATATATAATTAAAATTAACATGCAATTTGATGAACAAATTCTAGGAGTGGAAACATGACAACCAAAATTTATTTTAATAACAATCGTTTCATTGCCGGCATTACCTTAAAAAATGAAAAAGAATTAGAACAAAATAACATGGCGCTTCATGTTTGCGAAAATGAAGAAGATATTATTCAAAACCGCAAAAAGCTAGCTGCATATATCGGCTGCGATATCGAGCAGTTTGTTTGCGCCAATCAAACCCACAGCGACAACGTTTATAAAGTAACAGCAGAAGACAGCGGACGCGGAGCTTTATCAAAAGATACCGCCATTCCAAATACAGACGCCCTTTATACAAAAGAGCCGAATATTGTCCTTTGCACTTTTACGGCCGATTGTGTGCCCGTTATTTTCTACAGCGAAAAAAGCGGCATCATTGGAGTAATCCATTCCGGCTGGCAAGGAACCGTAAAAGAAATTACAAGAAAGGTTTTTGAACATCTTCAAAAAAATGAACAATGCGATTTGAAAGATGTTCATGTTCATCTTGGCACAGCAATCAGCCAAGAAAAATTTGAAGTCGATGGAGATGTATACAAAAAATTCAAGCAGTTGGGATATGCAGATGAATTCATTTACTTTAACCCCGAAACAGGAAAATATCATATCGACAACCAACAAACTGTCAAAAAGCAATGTGAATTGAGCGGTATTCCATCAGAACACATTACCATTGATGCTACTTGCACCTTTAAAAATCCTCAGGGCTTCTCTTATCGTGAAAATAAAAAAGCAGGCCGCCATTTAACGTTCATCATGAAAAAAGCATAAGTTTTGGAAACGCTATTAACCGCTTATATAACAAATAAAAAAGCGATTCTCTTATAATCGAAAGTTTCCAAAGTTGGAGACTTTCTTTTTCTTTATGAATATGAAATAGCATAACAAAACATATATTGCAGTATGAAAAGAGGAAAGGAGGTTTTCATCTGCGCATTCATGTCGTACAGCAAGGCGATACGATTTGGAAGTTGGCAAGCATCTACCATACAAGCATGATTGCCATCAACCAATTAAACCAACTGCCAAACCCTCAAGAATTGCTCATTGGTCAAGCAATTGTAATCCCTGATACAACAACACCTCATATCATTCAACCAGGAGAAACATTTTGGTCCCTCGCAGGTACTTACGGTGTTTCCGTCCAAGCCATTCAGCAAGCAAACCCTACAGTAAATCCCTATCGTTTAATCCCTGGAACAACAATCTACATCCCTGCGCGCCTATATATGGTTCAACCAGGTGAAACCTTATCAATCATTGCTGCTTATTATGGAACAACAATCGAATCCATCGTAAAACAAAATGGACTGCTTCACCCTGATAACATCTACCCCGGCATGATGCTCATCATTCCAAGACCAAAACCATCCATAGAAGTCAATGCTTATTCTTATCAACCGGATGCAGATGGAGCAGCATCCGTTAATGCAGTTGGCAACTGGCTGACATACTTTGCTCCTTTTTCCTACATGATTAAAGAAGACGGAACATTGAAACCTTTTGAAGATGCATTAATGCTGAATGCAGCAAAATCCCAACAGGCTGTGCCAATGCTTTCCATCTCCAATTTTTCATCAGGCAATACCGGCTCTGAATTAGCCCACACAATTTTATCCAATCAAGTACTAAGAGAAAAACTCATCGACTGTTGTTTGCAAGTCATGGAAGAGAAAGGGTATCGCGGACTAAATATTGATTTTGAAAACGTTCTTCCAGAAGATCGGAAAAATTATAATGCATTTTTAGAACTGGCAGTCAATCGCCTTCATGAAAAGGGATATTTCGTTTCATCAGCACTTGCACCAAAAGCTAGTGCAGAGCAGGAAGGTTTATTGTATACTGCCCACGATTATGAAGCCCACGGACGCATTGTAGACTTTGTTATATTAATGACGTATGAATGGGGATGGAGGGGAGGACCACCGCAAGCTATCTCACCTATTTATCAAATAAGACGTGTAGTGGAGTATGCGTTGACGGTTATTCCGCCTGAAAAAATCTTTTTAGGCTTCCAGATTTATGCGAGGGATTGGAAAATTCCCCATACACAAGGAAATATCGCTGAAACTTTCAGCCCACAGGAAGCCATTCGCCGCGCAGTCCGTTATAAAGCAGAAATTTTCTATGATGAAACCGCCCAATCCCCGTTTTTCCGTTATACAGACGAAATTGGGCAAGCTCATGAAGTATGGTTTGAGGATGCAAGAAGCGCTGCGGCCAAATTCCAATTGGCAATTCAATACAATCTGCGGGGAATCAGTTATTGGGCTTTAGGCTATCCTTTTCCGCAAAACTGGGCATTATTAAATGATTATTTTGACATTATCAAACGTTAGTATAATGCGTTTTAATGGAAGCAGCGCAAACATGGATAATTGTTTGTGCTGCTATTTTTTGCCCCGAATCTTCTCTTTTATTTCTTTAATCTTTAAAATTATAAGGATTTATAATACAAAAGTTACAAAAATTCTAAAGTTTTTTAGCTAAAAAAGAACGTTTTCATGTATTTTGTTTCTATTTTTTGCGAGAAAAAAGGATTATCCATATAATTTAAATTAACGAAATAATGAAAAAATTAAACAGATGAATGAAAATTGTTCTTAATTTACCACTTCCAAAATCTAGAGAAATTGTTGAAATTCTTCGGTTGTTGGAGGGATGTAACATGAAGAAAAAAGCCATTGTTTACTGTGAAGGACAGTTTGGCTCTATGGATGGCAAAACCGCAAATGGTCTTGTTCGCGAGCCAGGATATTATGATATTGTTGCCGTTATCGACAGCACAAAAAGCGGCTTGGATGCCGGCGAATATCTAGATGGAGTCAAAAATGGAATCCCTTTATGCCAAAACCTCGAAGAAGCTTTATCAATTTCTAATGAAAAGCCAACACATTTTATCCTCGGACTTGCCCCTAGTGATGCCTTTTTAAAAGACGAAGAAAGAGCTGTTATTTTTGAAGCGATGAAGGCTGGTTTAAATATTGTCAACCCACTCCAAGAGTTTTTAACAGATGACGAAGAAATGATGAATGCTGCCAAAAAATATAATGTAACAATACGGGACATTCGGAAACCAAAGCCAAAAAAAGAATGGCATTTATTTACTGGCGGTATTTTGCATATCGATACACCAATTATTGCGGTTCTTGGTACTGATGGTGCCTGCGGAAAAAGAACGACCGCCAAAATTCTTGAAAAAGGGTTCAGAAGCCGCGGTTACAATCCTGTTTTTATCGCTACTGGACAGACCGGCTTGCTTCAAGGTGCGGAATATGGATTCGCAATGGATGCCTTTCCACTGCAATATTTGATTGGCGAACTGGAAGGGGAAATATTGCGTGCCCACAAAAATGAAAACCCTGACATTATCATTGTGGAAGGGCAAGGTGCGCTGAGCCACCCAGCCTATGCTAGTTCATGCGGTATTTTAAGAGGTGCAAGACCACAAGCAGTCATCTTGCAACATCCGCCAAAACGAAAAGTGTTAGGAGATTTTCCATTTATGCCAATGCCGGATGTTCAAGAAGAAATTAACTTAATTGAACACTATGGCAATACAAAAGTCATTGCCATCACATTAAACCATGAAAATATGACGGACGAAGAAATCGATCAAACGATTGAAGAATACGAAAAGAAATTCCATTTACCTGTTAGCGATGTGTTGAAAAAAGGTGATGAAAAAATCATCAATGCAATCATTGACTTCTTCCCATCCTTAAAAAATAAGGAAAAGGTCGTGAGTTCACTATGAAACTAAAACCCGTTCCTCGAATTGAAATCAATCTTGATAAAATTCAACACAACGCAATCGTTCTAAAACAATTATGCGAAGCAAAGGGGGTGGAAGTGACAGGGGTAGTCAAAGGCGTTTGTGCTGATTTACAAATCGTCAATACATTAATTCAGGCAGGTATCACAAGACTTGCCGTATCGAAAATTATTCACTTAGAAAAATTAAAAAAGGCAAATATCAATGCAACCACTATTTTACTTCGAACCCCTGGGATGTCTGAGATTCCCAATGTCGTCAAATATGCGGACATCAGCATGAACACTGAACTTACCATCATTCGTGCATTATCAGAAGAAGCTATTAAACAAGGAAAAATCCATAAAATTATGATTATGGTAGAAATGGGTGACCTTCGTGAAGGTGTCATGCCAAAAGATCTACCAGCATTTATTAATGAGGTAATAAAACTCCGAGGTATCGAAATTGTTGGTTTGGCAACAAATTTTGCTTGTTTTGGTGGCGTCATACCGACAGAAGACAAGATGCGAGAGTTCTCTTCTCTTGTTCAGCAAATTAGGCAACAATTCTCTTTACAACTCCCTATCGTATCAGGCGGAAACTCTGCAAATATTAAATGGCTAATGGAAACGAAAAATATTGGTGTAATCAATGATGTTCGTCTTGGTGAATCGATTCTATTAGGAAGAGAGACGACTAAAGGCGAAGTCATACCGAAACTTTATCAAGATACATTTAAATTTGTTGCAGAAGTAATAGAGGCGAAACAAAAACCTTCTGTCCCTTATGGTAATCGTGGCAAAAACGGCTTTGGTGAATCAATCAAATTCCATGAACAAGGTTGGATTAACCATATTCTCGTTGGAGTAGGAAGGCAAGATGTATCTGTTTCAGGCTTAACACCAACAATGCCTGTGAAAATTCTTGGTTCAACCAGCGATCACATTGTGTTAGATGGAAAAAAAATACTTTTCAAACCTGGCGACGAGATAACTTTTATCCCCAACTATGGAGCGTTACTTTCCATTATGACCTCTCCATACATTCATAAAACTTATATTGAATTTAAAGGAAGTAAACATGAGAAACAAAACAATGTATACAGTATTTATAAACAAAAAATTATACCACGTCATTAGTTGACTTTTGGGATGCTACTTATTCACGAAGCATCCCAAATATATTGCCCCAAATGGTTATGCATCAATATAGCCTCTCAATAAAACTTATTCTTTTCCTTCCTCCAATTAATGCTTTTCAATGTGATAAAAAAATCGCATCTTTCCCTATTCAGATTAACTATCAAGAAAGGAGATCTAATATGGGAAGAGATAATAAACAAGGCCAAACCAATAATGCAAGTTCTTTGCCACAAACACCAAAACAAGAAAAAATCTCTGCTAGAGCCGCGCAAGAAGAGTTTTCTCGTGAACTATCCCAATTAGAACAATTAGTGTTGGAAAGAAAAAGAAACAAAAAAAATAAATAACATTGTATGGTGGAATTCACATCATAAAGCAAGGGAATTGCTTTTATCTATGTGAATTCCACTTTTTTAGAAAGTTGCTTAAATGGTTATACTATTGAAAAAATCTATAAGGTGTATTGAATGAAAAGAAACAAGCAAATTTTTATATTGAGTTTATTGGTTGCAATCTTAAACATATTTGATGGTATAGCCACACATTATGGTTTAATGAATCATTTCATAAAAGAAATAAATCCTCTGATGAGATTCTTTTTTGAAGCAAATCCATATTTATTTCTAGGAATTAAATTCAGTCTTTCCGTATTCATATTTATGGTTTCTAATCTTGTTATTTTAAAATGCATCAAATCATTTCAACGGTTCTATCTTTATGCTTTAACAGGTATTTCAATCTTATATTCTGGACTTTTTTTCGTACATCTATATTGGTTATGGATGAGTAATTATAGTTTCTAGAATGCATCAAACTTCTCATTCCAAACTTCTCTTAATGTCTCACGAAATAGCTTATCTAACTGGACAGTTGGATCATTCTTTTCTCCATACAGATTTTTTATATAGTCCTGCAATGAATACAATTCATGTTCGATATAATCATTGAATATTGGAATAGGCCGAATGGTTTCCCGTTTGTCGAAAACTTTAGATTTCACCAACTGCTCAATCTCATTTCTCAATTTACCATCAATCTTCATTTGTGAAAGCAAATGCTGAAAATGTATCGGTGGGATTTCATTGAACTGTTCAATCCATTTACATGCGAACAATGAGCGCAAAGCGTATAAATAGCTTTTTACCTTCACATTCTCTCCTTGGAGAGATGCATAATTTTGTTTGGCAATTTGTATGTAATGTGAAAGCATCGATTTCGGATTAAAAACCTCATCCTCCAATAAGCGCAACTTAGAAATAAAGCTATATGGTTGTAAATAAATGGGGCTACTTCTCATCCATTCTAAAATAGAAGGATTACATTTTCGGAATAACCTTAAAGCTTTCGTAACTTCCCAACCGCTTATATCAAGATGATCGTGAATCGGTAACTCGATGACATCTCGTTTTTTTCCAATTCCTTGGGGATCGATTGTAAGATACCAGTCTACTGGATGGATATAAATAAAGCGAACATCGTAATCACTTTCTTTTGAGGCAATTCCCCATGCTCTACTACCAGATTCAACAGCAAATAATACTTTTACATGATGACTGCGTTCAATTTGTTTCAGTTGATTGACAATGACTTCATACATTACATTACAGCTCCTCAAAAAATAAGGGACTAAAAAGATTAGTCCCCGCAATTTCTCAATGATTGGCCTGCCCATACTTCCGAAAGTCTACTTTTTAGGTCTAAACGTTTTACAGCAAGTTTCTTCTGATGATTTAGCCCTTTCCTCAATCTTTCGGAAGTCTACTTCTGAAGCAAACTCTGACGACTTATCTTTGGAATCTGAATCCGTATCAATTAAAATTTTCTCCGCACCACAGATATTTCCTTTTCTGTGGAAATAGCAATTGGAGACGGTACAGTTTACTTCTACATTCGGCATAGCAATCCTCCTCATTGAGATAAAATGAGAAACAGCATGACTATTTCTCAAATGGTATTTTGCTCATTTTTTCAACCATTTATTTTGATCAAAAAATAACTAAGAAGTAAATAATTGAAGGGCATTATTTAAAAGGTGCAAAAAAAGTGTCTAGAAAGTCTAAACTTTCCAGACACTCTTATATAATCAACCTTTGCTCTTTGAGCTAGTTGAAACAAGTTTTACTATCCTCGTCGCAAAGTGCCGTTTCAAAATGGCTTTTTCAAACGACCACTTCTAAGTTTATACTTGGGATGTTATGGCAGATTAATTCGTTAATAATTTTTCTAAATCATCTAACATCAAGTTTGCTGAAATTACACCGCCGGAAGTGTTCCAAATTGCATCGCTCACTTCAAAAGCATTACCGTTTTTAACGGCATTTAGATTTTGCCATAGAGGATCACTTGTCCATTCCTTTGCTGTATTTAATGCCTCTTGATCTCCCTGTGGAGCATAAGTGAAGTAGAATAGGTAATCTGCATCCATTTTCGGAATCACTTCTTTTCCTACTTCAACAGCTAAATTGCCAAGTTTATTATCTGAAGTAAACAACTCTTCCTGATGAGCAGCACGCTTGAAACCTAATTCATTGAAAATAACCCCTGAGAATGAATCCGTGTAATAAATACGGGATTTTCCAGCCATAAAGCGAACAACAGAAATTTCTTTGTTCACTTTGTCACCAAGTTTTTCTTTCACGTCGGCAACGTGTTGTTCGTAATGACCTAATACCTCATTTCCTTTTTCTTCGAGATTTAGCGCTTTAGCATATAACTTAAAGTTTTCTTTCCAATCACCACGTAAGGTTTCAGAAAAAACAGTAGGTGCAATGGCCTTTAATTGATCATAAATTTTTTCTTGGCGAAGCTTGTTCCCGATAATTAAATCAGGTTTTAACGAAGCAATTTTCTCCACATTTACTTCACTCTCAGTCCCAACAACTTCGACGCCTTCCATATCCTTGCTAATATGTTCATACCAAGGATCACCAAGCCAAGATTGAACCGCACCAACTGGCTTTACTCCTCCTTAACTAATTGTAGATAATAATCAATTTCAAAAAGCTAATCATAAATTAACCTATACACCTCTGTCAATATACAATTGAAAATAAGAGGTAGTTATTTCCCATGGTTAATGCATTAACAGAGAAAGAATTACAGATATTGAAAAATATAGATTAAATCCCGAATTGATGCATACTTTCAATGTTTATCAATTAATGGATTGGAGTTAAAGGAGAATCATCAACAAGCCATTGATGACTTTCACTACATCATTTTTGAAGCAGATGGGTCATTATTTGGTTATCATCATAAAGGAAATCCACTGCGAAAATATTATGGTAAGAAATTATTTGTAGATAATGGAGCAGAGCTCAGAATTAGAAAAACATGTTGTTACAACTATCTCCTTGATAGTATGAAGCGATGCAAAACATGTCCTTGCATTTCTAGAAAGATGGAAACAAAATCATTTAAAAAACATTTAATAGAGTGATCGATTATACGCTTTACAATTGAAGTAAAGCGTTTTTTTATGACTATCACTTAAAAAGAGCTATGGAAAAGTATCCATAGCTTATAAATACTCAATAATTCAAATGGTCAGTCTTAATGCCATGCTGTTCTTTCGCTGATTGGTTGTTGTATACGCCCTTTTTCCTTCTGGGAGGTTGTTTCAATTGCCATATCAGAAGCAAATTCTGTTGATTTTTGATTAGGGGATTGGTGAAATCGAAGCTTATTTTTGCGTTGGAACTCGCCTTTATGTTTATTATCCTCAATCGACATAACCATCCTCCTTATTGAGCAAATTGAACAAATCTAATTTGTTCATTATAAAATTGTCCTAAATTCTTCTTTTTATGTAACCATCCTTTTTCATATTAATTCAACAGGAATTCGATTACTGATTACCATACATTGTTCACTTACACTTGTTTCGTAAGCTAAAATTTGCACTCCTTGTTTTGAAGCTTGGCGTAACGCATTTGAAAAGGACGGGTCTGTTTCATGATTAGGTACAAAAAAGCGGCAACCCTCCATTTGAATAATAAATAATACGATTCCTTTATAACCTTCCTCCACCGCTTTCATTAGTTCTAAAACATGTTTTGTCCCCCTAGAAGTGGGTGCATCAGGAAACACTGCTACTCCATCTTTCTCTAACGTTACGCCCTTAACTTCAATAAACCCTTTTTCTTCTTGCGTTTCAAAGTATAAATCAAATCGGGAATCTCCATATGTCACTTCTTTTTTTAATTTTTGGACGGTTCCAATTTCAGCAATTTTCCCATCTAATATCGCTTCATAAGCAACAGTATTTGGTGCCTGGGAATCGATATTTACCCACCGTTCGCCTTTTTTCACAGCAATGAGCGAATATTTTGTTTTTCTGTTCGGATCATTACTTTCTTCTAGTAACACTTCTACATTTTGTATCAACAATTCCTTTAGGCGACCAGTGTTTTTAACATGGACTTTTTCTTTTTGACCATCGATATAAACTTCAGCAACAAAGCGGTTCAATCGTTGATAAAAGATTCCCCTAACCATATTGATGTATCTCATTTATTTCACATCCATATCCTGTTATTTTGCAAGTAATAAAAAACATACCAGATTCCCTTTATGGAGATCTGGTATGTTAGGACGGCTATGTAGAGAGCCTTCATGATTGAATTGTTTCTAATTCTTTCTCTATATTTTCTTTTCCTAAACCTAAAATTTCATCAGTAGAAGCTTGTATTTCTTTGAATAAATCTGGGTTGTCTAGTAATTTTTGACCATAGGATGGGATCATTTCTTTAATTTTTCCTTCCCATTTTTTCATTTCATCTGGGAAGCAGCGAGAAATTACGTCAAGCATTACTTTTACTGCTGTAGAAGCGCCTGGAGAAGCACCTAATAATGCAGCAACAGAACCGTCAGCTGAAGTAATAACTTCTGTACCGAATTGCAATGTACCTTTGCCGCCAGTTTTAGTATCTTTAATAACTTGCACGCGTTGACCCGCGATAACGATTTCCCAATCTTCGCTTTTTGCGTTTGGAACGAATTCGCGCAATTCTTCAATGCGTTGTTCTTTCGTTAACATAAGTTGTCCAATTAAGTATTTTGTTAACGGTATATTTTTCGCACCGCAAGCAAGCAATGTTACAATGTTATTGGCTTTAATGGATGCGAATAAATCCATGTAAGAACCTGTTTTTAAGAATTTTGGCGAGAATCCTGCAAATGGTCCGAACAATAAGGATTTTTGTCCATCAATATAACGAGTATCTAAGTGAGGAACGGACATTGGTGGTGCACCAACTTTTGCTTTACCGTAAACTTTTGCATGGTGTTTTTTAATGATTTCAGGATTTTTACATACTAAGAATAAACCGCTTACAGGGAAACCGCCGATATGTTTGCTTTCAGGAATACCTGTATCTTGAAGCAAGTGTAAGCTTCCACCGCCTGCTCCGATGAATACGAAATCAGCAGTAACATATTTCATTTTTACGCTGTCCAAATCATGCACTTTTAATTCCCAACGATTGTCTTTTGTGCGTTTAATGCCTTCCACCATATGTTTATAGTGCACTGGAACACCTTGGTTTTGTAAATGTTGCACTAATGTACGTGTTAAAGCACCGAAGTTTACGTCTGTACCAGAATCGATTTTTGTAGCTGCGATTGGTTCTGTAATAACGCGGTCTTCCATCATTAATGGAATCCATTCTTTTAATTTTCCCGGATCATCCGTAAATTCCATTCCTTCAAATAAATGCAGTTTTGAAAGCGCTTCAAAGCGTTTTCTTAAGAAGTTGACATTTTTTTCGCCTGTCACAAAGCTCATATGAGGCAATGGCATAATAAATTCTTGAGGGTTTTGAATCAAATTATTTTTGACAAGGTAAGCCCAAAATTGTTTAGAAATTTGGAATTGCTCATTAACATTGATCGCTTTTGAAATGTCGATGGATCCATCTGGTTTTTCTACTGTGTAGTTCAACTCACACAATGCAGCATGGCCTGTACCCGCATTGTTCCATTCATTGGAACTTTCTTCGCCTGGCTTATCCAATTTCTCATAAATCGTAATATTCCAGTCCGGAGCTAACTCTTTTAGTAACGTTCCCAAAGTTGCACTCATGATTCCGGCACCGATTAAAACGACATTTTTTTTGCTTTGACTGCTACTCATTTTATAACCATCCTTATCTCCCCTATTTTTTCAAAAAGTATGTGGACTATTTCACATAGCCAGCAACTTTTTGAACATACATTTTAACCTTATTATAGTATAACACTTTTAATTTGAGATTTAAATATTATATATATGCTTTGCAAAGCGAAAATCTGAACATGTTGACAACTTTTTTCATCAACAAATGCTCCTGCTATGAAATAACTTTCTTTATATTAATGATATTATTGACTGAAAGGAATAAAGTATATGTAAAAAAATAACGAAATATTTGGAAATTTATTATTTTCGTTATATCAAAATAATATTTTATCCATTTATTCCCTTTGTATCACATAGAAAACAACATCGAAAATAAAGGATATGGATATTTTAAGAAGCACATTTTCAAACTTGATTTTCACAACCGAATATGAGAGCAAGTTGGTTTCATTTTATATTTTTAAGTATTTCAATAAAATGTTTTAAAATTTTGGCCGTTAACCCCCAAATTGTATACTGTTCATAATCAAAAAACCATTCTTCCATTTCCCTCGTTCTCCATTGGTATTCCTTTCCATTTACAATTTTTTCAAAAGGAAAATCGGGTGGCGGAACGATTTTTAGTTGGACTAAATGAGAATAAGGCTTATAATTGAGAAACCACTTGATTGGAATTGTAAAAACTTCTTCTACTTCCTCCCTATTATAAGAAGGTCGAAGAACGTCATAATCGATGGTCGCGACATACGGATAAATGACAAAAGAAGGAGAAGTCACCAGTGGACTCAATTCCCCTATTACTTCGATTTTTGACGGATCAATTCCCAACTCTTCCCGGGTCTCCCTTAACGCCGCCTGCAACGGGGATTCCTCCGCATCTACTCGACCGCCGGGAAAACTGATGTCCCCAGGCTGCTTCCTTAAATGAAATGAACGAACTTCAAAAAGAATATGCCAGTCTCCATCAATTTGTACGAGGGGAATCAATACAGCCGAACGGAAGGCCTGTTCTTCGCCGATAAACCGGAATCGTTGTTCTTCCAACTTACTCTTTAACTGTTCCAGAAACATGAAATCTCCCTCTCTTCATATATATAAAACCTGCTTTCTTTCTAATCATAAACGATGATTGAAGATGGTGCTTGTTTCTTGTATTACCTAATTATTTCCTCTAAAATAGATATTGGAATCTTTATTCTTTTATAGTAATGTAATATATTTGGCATTTTTACGTATACAATTTTGTCAAAAATGTAGACTATACATGAAATATTTTATGGTTTCTGTTTGACAAATAACGATATGTATATAATAATTTGTTCTAGGTAAGAATAATTACAAAAAAACAAAAATTAAATTTTGGAGGTAATGAATATGTCATTAATTGGTAAGCAAGTTCAACCATTCACAGCTCAAGCATACAGAAACGGTGAATTCGTTACAGTTACAGAACAAGATTTCAAAGGAAAATGGTCTGTTGTATGCTTCTATCCAGCTGACTTCACATTCGTTTGCCCAACAGAATTAGAAGATCTTCAAGAACAATATCCAAAATTAAAAGAACTTGGTGTTGAAGTCTACTCTGTATCAACAGACACTCACTTCACTCATAAAGCATGGCATGACACTTCAGAAGCAATCAGCAAAATTACTTATACAATGATCGGTGACCCAGCTCACGTTCTTTCAAAACAATTTGAAGTATTAAGAGAAGGCGAAGGGGTTGCTGACCGCGGTACATTCATCATCGACCCAGACGGCGTAATCCAAGCAGTTGAAATCAACGCTGACGGTATCGGCCGTGACGCTAGCACATTAATCGACAAAATCAAAGCAGCACAATATGTTCGCAACAATCCAGGTGAAGTTTGCCCTGCAAAATGGAAAGAAACTGGAAAAACTTTAAAACCAAGTCTTGACCTAGTTGGTAAAATCTAAGGAGACGATTCATCATGGCATTAGATGCAGAAATTAAAGCCCAACTAAATCAGTACTTGCAATTGCTTGAAAATGACATCGTGTTGAAAGTAAGCGCTGGTACTGACGAGGTTTCTCAAGAGATGCTAGCTTTAATTGATGAGCTAGCATCTATGACCCCAAAAATTAAAGTAGAAAAAGCTGAACTAAAAAGAACACCAAGCTTCAGCGTAAACCGTGTCGGCGAAGACACTGGCATTACTTTTGCAGGTGTTCCATTAGGTCATGAATTCACTTCATTAGTATTGGCATTATTGCAAGTAAGCGGCCGTCCTCCAAAAGTGGATGAAAAAATCATCAATCAAATTAAATCCATCAAAGAAGAATATAACTTCGAAACATATGTCAGCTTAACTTGCCACAATTGCCCTGAAGTTGTGCAAGCACTTAACATCATGAGCGTATTAAATCCAAACATTACGCATACGATGATTGATGGTGCTGCATACAAAGAAGAAGTGGAAAGCAAAGACATTTTAGCTGTGCCAACTGTTTACTTAAATGGTGAGCCTTTTGCAAGCGGCCGTATGACAATTGAAGAAATCCTTGATAAACTCGGTAAAGGCTCTGATGTTGAAGAATTGTCCAATAAAGAACCATTTGATGTATTAATCATCGGTGGAGGTCCTGCTGGAGCGAGTGCGGCCATTTATGCAGCCCGCAAAGGAATTCGCACTGGCATTGTAGCAGAACGCTTTGGAGGACAAATTCTAGATACATTAACAATTGAAAACTTCATTAGCGTAAAAGAAACAGAAGGGCCAAAATTAGCAAAAGCTCTTGAAGAACACGTGAAAGAATATCCAGTTGACATTATGAATCTCCAACGTGTAAAACACCTTGAAAAGAATGGCAACCTAATTGAAGTAGAACTTGAAAACGGCGCCGTTCTAAAAAGTAAAACAGTGATTATTGCAACAGGTGCACGTTGGCGCAACATCAATGTCCCTGGAGAACAAGAATTCAAAAATAAAGGTGTTGCATACTGCCCTCACTGCGACGGACCATTATTCGCAGGAAAAGACGTTGCGGTAATTGGTGGAGGCAACTCCGGTGTGGAAGCAGCCATTGACCTCGCTGGTATCGTTAACCATGTGACAGTACTTGAATTCAATGACCATCTAAAAGCAGACGAAATTTTACAAAATCGCCTTCGTAGCTTACCAAATGTTACGGTTATCACAAATGCGGCTACAAAAGAAATCACTGGTACAGACAAAGTAAATGGTCTTACATATGTAGACCGCGCTACAGGCGAAGAAAAACACATTGAATTAGCTGGTGTATTCGTTCAAATTGGTCTTGTTCCAAATACAGATTGGCTAGAAGGCACACTTGAACTCAATAAAATTGGCGAAATCATTGTAGATAAAAAAGGTGCTACTTCAATCCCTGGTGTATTTGCAGCAGGGGACTGCACAGATAGTCCATACAACCAAATCATCATCTCCATGGGATCTGGAGCAATTGCTGCATTAAGCGCATTCGACTATCTCATTCGCAACTAATTTTACCCATTCTCAAACAGTCCTGAAATCCATCAGGGCTGTTTTTATTTTAAAACACCTCTTTGAGTTACAAATTGTAACAATGTATTTAAATCATATGATGTTTCCTTTTTACACTTATTTTGTTTTGACCATTAAGTTTTTGATAAAATACATAAAGAGAGGTGTTTTATGGATGAATCAGTCTACGATATGCCCAAAATTTGAAAAAGCCATTTCGATCATCAGCCAAAGATGGACTGCGTTAGTCATCTATCAATTGCTTTCTGGCCCTAAACGTTTTAGCGAAATCCAGTCGTCCATCGGCATCAGCGGAAAAGTATTATCCGATCGCTTAAAAGAGCTGGAACAAATGAAAATTGTTCGTCGCAAAGTAATACCCGCCACACCCGTCATTATCGAATATTCATTAACAGAAAAAGGGCGGTCAATGGAGCCAATATTAAAATCCATTGAAGAATGGTCGCAGCAGTGGATTACCATTGACTCTGCTGAATCATAAATAGGAAAGGGGGCGTCTGAAAAGTCATTTCAAGACGCCTCCTTTGCGGCTGTCGCTAGAGTTTCGCCGCAGATAAATTGCGACGAGGAGGCGCGTTTTGTAACCACCGCAGGGAAAGTTTTTAAGAGCGTATTACTATAAGAAGTAAGGCTGTTTCCGAAAGTGTTCGACTTTCTGGACTGCCCTTTTTTTAAACTGACCCTGCTGCAGCAGCCGTGTTTTGGGCTTCTTTCACACAGTCTATTGCAATAACAAGGGCGATGATTAATGTTTCCATTTCATCCTTTAAAATTTCCACTTTGTAACTGTCTCCCCAAGTAAACCACTCTTTGCTCACTTGGCCGATTTTCTCTCCATGCTGAAACACTTGAAAGCTCATATCCCACCAGTTGCCGCGCACTTCAACGCCAGCCGCATCAATCGTATAGCGGGAGCGAAAGAAAGTGAAATCCTTTTTGATCGTGATAACCTGCTTTCCATCCATTTCAACAATAAACTTTGGCAAAAAAGCAAAGACTTTTTTCGTAATCCGCGCTATCTCTTCATCTTGCATGTTATAAATCGTAAAGGTTTTGGGGATTTTAAAAAAGCTGCCTTCCACATAATACACATCATTGCCGTGTGCATCTTTCACTTTAAATTGTTCGGCCAAACTTAATAACTTCTGTTTAATATAAAGCTGTTTCATCAGCGTCACTCCCTTTCACCGAGCTGCCGACAATTTTTGAATCATGAAATCGATAAAATATCGGCTTGCAATCGGCAATGTTTTTTTATTTTTGTAAACGATGCCAATCGTTCTTGTAATCGGTGGATCCACCTTTTTTATGACAAAACGATAGCGAACTTTATTCATAACCATCTCCGAAAGAACGGAAACGCCCAGCCCGCTCTCCACCATGGACATAATGGTGTAATCATCAATTACCCGATATTGAATATTTGGCTCCAACCCTTGTTTCTTAAAAGCTTCCAAAGGTTCATTTATTTCCCCTTCTTCGAGCAGAATAAAAGGCTCCTTTGCTAAATCTTCTAATGAAACAACCGGACAGGAAACAAGGGGATGATCTTCCGGCAAAATGGCGAGCATATTGTCTTCTTTTAAAGCAATGGTCTCTAAATCCTCTGCCGCATCAGGATTCACAAATCCGAAATCAACACTTCCTTCTTTTATATATTTGACGATACTTGTGTATTCTCCTTGCTGCAAGTGAAATTGAACAAATGGATAAAGCTTTTTAAAATCTTGCATTAAACTTGGCAGCCAATTGCTTGAAACGCTCGTAAAGGTGCCAATGCGAATATTTCCACTGGCTAATCCTTTCATCTCCTTCGCTTTTTCCATGAGTTCCGCATGAGAATAGGCCACCCTTTTTATAAACGGCAAAAACTCCTCTCCATCCGCTGTGAGCGTAATTCCTTTTCGTGAACGGTAAATCAAGGTTGTCCCCAATTCTTCTTCAAGGGCTTGAATCATTTGGCTGATGGCAGACTGGGTATAGCCAAGTTCTTCTGCTGCTTTTGTAAAACTGCCCCGTTCAATGACCTTTAAAAAAGCATAGTATTGTTTCAATTTTCAGACATCCTTTATTACATAATCTTATGTAATAATTATAAACATTAATTTTACTAATGATAATGACTTTGTTAAAATTTAACAAAGTCATTGAAGATTTAATGGAGGATCAAAGATGAAGACCAATGTAGCAGCATGGAAAAAGGGAATCAAAACAGGCATTCCAATTGCATTGGGATATTTTGCGGTTTCTTTTTCCTTCGGGATTCTTTGTAAACAGGCAGCACTCAATCCCTTTGAAGCTGTTTTAATGTCGGCAACGAATTTAACTTCCGCAGGACAATTTGCAGGGCTTTCGATGATTACGGCCATGGCAACCATTATTGAAATTGCCATCGCACAGTTAATCATTAATTCACGGTATTTGTTAATGTCTTTTTCTTTATCTCAAAAAATTTCTGCAGATACACCGATTTACCACCGATTGTTGATGTCCTATGGAATTACAGATGAACTATTCGGCGTTTCTATTGCACAGCCGGGAAAATTAAATCCTTATTTTATGTATGGCGTGATGACCGTAGCCGTTCCTGGATGGTCATTAGGGACTCTTTTCGGCGTCATCTCCGGCAATATTTTTCCTGCACGAATCACAAGCGCTCTAAGCATTGCCCTTTATGGGATGCTCCTTGCAGTGATTATTCCGCCAGCCAAACATCATAAAATTGTTGCTGGTGTAATCGTTATATCGATGCTATTGAGCTCCATTTTTGCTATGATTCCTGCACTTCAAACCATTTCATCTGCAGTCAAAATTATTTTGATTTCTGTAGTGGTTGCGGGCTGTGCTGCATTCTTCTTTCCTATAAAGGAGGAGGAAGCATGAATCAAACGGTTTTTTATATTCTTATCATGGCGGCCGTTACATATCTCATCCGCGTGCTTCCTCTGACCCTTGTGAGAAAAGAAATAAAAAATATTTATATACGCTCCTTTTTGTACTATGTTCCTTATGTGACATTAGCCGTGATGATTTTTCCGGGAATTTTAGATTCTACTGCTTCTCCTTGGTCCGCGTTTGTCGGTTTTGTTGTTGCCATTCTTTCTGCTTATTTAGGAGGAAATGTGATCACGGTGGCGCTAGTTACATGCGTGGCCGTGTTTGTTGTGGAATTATTTTTATAGTAGAAAAGATGGCGTATGAAGCGCTCCCTTTTCGGCTGTCGCTAGTGCTTCGCCGCAGATAAATTGCGACAAGGCGCGTTTTGTAACCACCGCAGGAAAAGTTTTTAAGAGAATATTACTATAAGAAGTAAGTCTGTTCAGAAAGTGTTCGACTTTCTGGACAGCCCCAGCCACTTTTATTTAAGCGGTTGTTTTCATTAATCGCGCAAAAGGTGCATTCGTAAGCCATCTCCAAATCATTTCGAACGGCCCTCGATTGTACTTTTTTAGCCATAGATGGGCAAACATCATCATTACTAAAGAAATGAACATAAACACGCCAATCGTTCCAATGGAATTAAACTTTCCTCCAAGTGCAAATCCCCAGCCATAAAACAAGATGGATGCTGCAATATTTTGCAATAGGTAGCAGCTAAGGGCAGTTCTTCCCACTTCTGAAAGCCTTTGAAAAAGAAAGTGATTTCCTTTACGCTCTAATATCCAATGAATGGCCATGAGATACCCTATGGCCATTAACGGTGCAAATAAGTAACGAACAAGGGATACCATAGAAAAGAATGGCAAAAATGCGAGTGCGTTAAGTGGAATGCCTGCTGCTAATCCCCAGAAAAGAAATTTTTTTCTTAGCTCTGCACTTTTCTCTGTTTTTTGGAAAATCTTCGCCCGCACTAGATATATACCGAACAAAAATAACAATATATTCATCGGGATTACTGCAATAGCCTCCAACCGCATTTGAATGATTCCATCTAGCCGAAATAGTATTTGTTCAATATAAGAGCCTTTAGAATAGACGTCTGCAATCTCATTTAGGGAGAAAATGAAATCATTCCGCACCTCAGAAAGCCTCATGCCAGCTTCCAAAGCAAAAGAAACTAGCAATACACCGACCGTATAAAAAATCCCCAATAAAATAGCTAAAATTTTTAATATCTTGGGCTTGCATCGAACGAGCAGAGCTACAATAATGCCTGTTACTGCATAGCTCATCAAAATATCATATTCAAAGACGAATAAAAAATGGAGAAATCCATCTGCTAATAACAGTAGCATGCTCCAAATATATACCCATAACCATATATGTTCTTGATTTCGCTTAATAAAGGATTGACGCTTCAATTCCAGTCCCATGCCAAATAAAATAGTTAACATTCCTAAAAATTTTCCATTGGTTAAAAATAACATTATTGCCTCTATTACAGAATCGAGTGAATAGTCATTCAATCCAAAACCAAGCATGAAATCATAGTTTCCCAGTTTGCTAAAAATCCAAATATTTGTACCCAGTGTACCAATAATGGCCAATCCCCTAGCTACATCTAATGCTTGGATTCTTTTTTCCACCAACAGTCCCCCTTACCATATAGAAAATCATTTCTTACAAGAATCCCTTGAAATATTTCCATTATTTTTACTGGAATCCCTTTCTAAAACTAAATTCCAATTTATCCGTACGATTCTGCACTCTTTTTAGTTTCTTTTTTTCGAAAATAAATGTTTTTTCTTTTTATATAAATAAACCGTTCCACAATAATTAAAGTGTGGAACGGCTCTTTTTCCAACATATTCGATTACAAATTGCTTTGAAGTCGTTTTAAAATCCGTAAATAATCGTCACGGTCAATTCCAGGAGCAAATTCTTCCGGAAGTTCCGGAAGATCTGGAACCGGCGCCCCTTCCGGAGTTCCGTGAATCACTCTCAACTCTTCGCCAGTTTCAGGGTTTTTCCCTTTCCAAATTTGATTAATATCGCGGTAGTCTTCTTCTCCCCATGTGTATAAAACATTAGATAATCCTTGTTCCATAAATGGTTTGGCGTAATCAAATTTGCTGTTGTCTAAGCTCGGAACTGGGAGCATTTTTGAAACATCGACTCCCGTTGCCATTTCAATGGCTTTGGCATAAGCAATAATGTGCGTGCCGCCTCGAACGAGCAAGTATCCAATCATTGTGAGTGCCGTCGGATGTGTCGTCATCTCATAAACCCGCATTTTATGGGTTCTTGCACCGATTTCCAACATATAATTGAAAAGAAGATCTGCTACGAGGTTGCCTGTATTTGTAACAAATTCACCAGTCCATGGTCTTCCCATTGAATCTCCTGGATAAGCAGTTTGAGCAGTTGAAGTAAAGTGGAGGGAATAACGAGCATCTTTTCCATTTTGCAGCGGGGCTGTGTCAGGTCCTGTTGGAACAGTATTTCCTGTGGAGAGAAGATTGATGGCCGTCGATACTAATTCAACATGGCCAATTTCCTCTGCCGTAATACTTGCTACTAAATCATAAAAAGGTTTAAGCTTTTTCTTGCCTCGGAAATTAAAGGATTGAAACATATAATTGTTTAACGTAGACATTTCACCATATTTTCCGCCAAGCAATTCTTGAACAGCAGCTGCTGCATTCATATCACCATGCTTCGGAATCGGCAATTCAATAAGAATTTTATTTTCTCGTTTAAACATAATTGAGTAAGCCTCCATCCATAAATTTTAACCAATTGTATCTTATGTTGGATGGAGATTGGATTATGACTCTTTTATTGGTTGAATCCAAATAATTTGCTCTGTTCTTACATAAAACGGTGATCCGCCCATTTCAACAACAATATGGTCTGGCATCACTGTTTTTAATGTGCCGCGTAAACTGCCTCGAATTGTTTGAACAGCGATAGATTGATTTTGTAGGCTTTTTAATGATTCATATACATACGGATCGCTGAGCTTCCAATTTCCATTCATACTGCAACACCCCTTTTCACAAGTCCATTGCAATATATGCAATGTTCGCGAAAAATGTGCCATTGTATATTTTTTTGGAAGTTGCATAAAAAATAGTGCAGCACTCTTCCAAGTACTGCACCGAGGAAATTCACTGTTCATTCTCTTTTGATTTCTTTAATGAGGAGAGTTCTTCTTCTTCCCCAAATTCTGTTCTGTAGCTCATCTGGCCTTGATTTGGCTGGCTGACAGAACTCGTTGTCTCTTCCCGTTTCAATTCTTCCCAAGGCTCAAACAGGAGCGTTAAGCAAAATAAACCGCTCAATCCTACCAAGCCATAAATAATGCGTGAAACAACGGAATCTTGCCCTCCAAACAAAGTAGCAACTAAATCAAAATTAAAAAATCCAATAAGTCCCCAATTGATGGCTCCAATGATCGCCAGTACAAGAGCAATTCTTTGCAAAACTTTCATTATCATACCTCCTTATATTTTTATCTTTTCATTTAAAGGAGGATTTCATACAAGGTATATGGGGATTCTTTAAAAAACCAAATTCTTCCATAAACAATTTAGAGGCTGGGACATAAACAAAAAATGAAAGGGCAGTTGAAAGAGTTTTGATAAAAAATTGAACTAACGAAAAATTGATTGTAGTGACGGGGCGAGTTTCTGTCGCGCACGCTTAGTCGCAAAGCGGAGAAAGTTCAAGGAAGTAAATTCAAAGCTTTCCTGAGACGAGCCCTCTCGAGACCACGAGGAGCGAAGGAATGACTCAGAGGAGGGCCCGCGGAAAGCGTCCCCGGAACGGAAATCAATTTTAATAACATATCAAAAAAACATCATTTTCTCTTTGGAGAAAATGATGTTTTTTTAGATTTGTCCCAACCTCTTATTTATTCGATTTCGATTAATAGGTCGCCTGTAGAAATAGAATCGCCCTCTTTGACGTAAATTTCTTTTACCACACCGTCTTTTGGCGCCTGCACAGTTGTTTCCATCTTCATGGCTTCCGTAATTAATAAATGGTCGCCCCGCTTGATCGGACTGCCTTTAGATACTACCACTTTCAAAATTGTACCCGGCATCGTTGCACCGATTTGATTTGGATTGGATGGGTCCGCTTTGACGGCTTTATTACCCGTTGCCTCCACCGTCATATCTTGTACGACAATTTCCCGAGGTTGGCCGTTAATTTCAAAGTAAATTACCCGTGTACCATCATGTTGAGGCTCGCCAATGGACACTAATTTAATAATCAATGTTTTTCCTTTTTCAATTTCCACTTCAATTTCTTCGCCCAGGCGCAAACCATATAAGAATGTTGGAGTATCTAATACAGAAATGTCACCATATTGGGCACGCACTTTAGCGTATTCTTCAAATACTTTTGGATATAGTGCATAGGAGATTAAGTCTTTCTCAGTCGGTTTGAATCCGACTTTTTCTTCCAGCTCAACAGCAAGTTTACTAAAATCAACCGGCTCAAGCAGTTCACCAGGGCGCACCGTAATTGGCTTGCGGTCTTTTAGTATAAGCTTTTGCAGTTTTTTCGGGAATCCGCCATAAGGCTGTCCTAGATAACCTTGGAAAAATTCAATGACGGAATCAGGGAAGTCAAGCGTTTTCCCGCGCTCAAAAATATTTTCTTCATCTAAATCATTTTGCACCATAAAAAGCGCCATATCGCCAACAACTTTTGATGATGGCGTTACTTTTACAATATCGCCAAACATTAAATTGACGCGGGAATACATTTTCTTTACTTGCTCCCAGCGGTCCCCAAGCCCTACTGCTTTCGCTTGTTGCTGCAAGTTGCTGTATTGTCCGCCAGGCATTTCGTGTACATACACTTCTGAATGAGGGGCATTCATGCCGCTTTCGAAATCCACATAATATTTTCGCACATCCGCCCAATAGTAAGATAGTTTTTCAAGGGATTCTATATCCGCTCTAACTTGCCGTTTTTCGCCGCTTAAAGCATAGTAGAGCGAATTGGCGCTTGGCTGAGATGTTAAGCCAGCCATGGAACCTAATGCCGTATCAATAATGTCCACTCCAGCTTCAATGGCTTTTGCATAAACGAAAATCCCATTTCCGCTTGTATCATGGGTATGAAGATGAATTGGCAAATCTGTTGTTTCCTTCAATTCGGAAATTAAACGATAAGCTGCATTTGGTTTAAGCAGCCCTGCCATATCTTTAATGGCTAAAATATGCGCGCCGGCCTGTTCTAATTGTTTTGCCATTTCCTTGTAATATTGCACCGTATATTTTGCTCTTCCATCATCTAAAATATCGCCCGTATAGCAGATTGCCGCTTCTGCCACTTTTCCGTTGAGGCGAACTTCGTCAATGGCCACTTCCATCGCTTTTACCCAGTTCAATGAATCGAAAATGCGGAATACATCAATACCGGACTGAGCTGATAATTTTATAAACTCGCGGATGACGTTATCCGGATAGTTGGAATACCCTACCGCATTGCTTCCTCTAAATAACATTTGGAACAAGATATTTGGAATTTTTTTGCGCAATGTTTCCAATCGATCCCAAGGGTCTTCTTTTAAAAAGCGATACGCTACATCGAAAGTTGCACCTCCCCACATTTCAAGGGAGAAGAAATCGTTCATCAATTGGCTTGTAGCATCGGCAATTTCAAACATATCTTTCGAACGAACGCGTGTGGCAAGGAGCGATTGATGGGCATCCCGGAATGTTGTATCGGTAAGCAGTACATCATCTTGGGCTTTAATCCATTGGATAAGTCCAGCCACGCCTTCTTCATCTAAAATTTGTTTTGTACCAGTTACCTTTTTTTCAGGTACAGTCGGAATATGAGGCTGAACAAAGATTGGTTTTGGCCGCTTTTCGATTCCAGGGAAGCCATTTAATGTCACATTGCCGATATAGTTTAACAGCTTTGTCGCACGGTCTTTCCGTTCTTTAAATTCAAATAATTCCGGTGTTGTATCAATAAAGCTTGTATCGAATTGGCCGCTTAAAAATTTCTCATGGTTTACGACATTTTCTAAAAACGGAATATTGGTTTTCACACCTCGAATACGGAACTCCCGCAAATTGCGATCCATTTTTTGCGCTGCTTCTTCAAAGGTTCTTCCCCAAGTCGATAGTTTCACAAGCAACGAATCATAGTGAGGAGTAACAACTGCGCCTTGGAAACCGTTCCCTGCATCTAAACGGACACCAAAACCGCCGGATGAGCGATACACCATAATTTTTCCTGTATCCGGCATAAAATGGTTTTTTGGATCTTCCGTTGTAATCCGTGATTGAATGGCATAGCCAAATAAAGGAATCTTTTCTTGCTCAGGAATCCGAATTGCTTTACTGTGTAGTCCATGACCTTCCGCAATTTTAATTTGCGCCTGAACAATATCAACTCCTGTAATCATTTCGGTAATGGTATGTTCCACTTGAATGCGCGGGTTTACCTCAATAAAGTAAAAATTATCGCCCGTTACTAAAAACTCCACTGTCCCTGCATTCACATACTGCACATTTTTCATCAATTTTACAGCTGCTTCGCAAATGCGGCGGCGCAACTCTTCTGAAATTGAGATAGATGGCGCAATCTCTACCACTTTTTGATGGCGGCGTTGAATTGAGCAATCCCGTTCATATAAATGCACGATATTGCCGGCTTCATCCCCTAAAATTTGAACCTCTATATGTTTTGGTTTAACAATGGCTTTTTCCACGTAAACCTCATCCGAACCAAAAGCCGCTTTTGCTTCGGATTTGGCCCGTTCAAAAGCCTCTTTTAAATCGCTTGCCTTTTCCACAAGGCGCATTCCTCTGCCTCCACCGCCAAGTGCAGCTTTAATCATAATGGGGTAGCCGTATGTATCTGCAAACTGTTCAACTTCTTCCAAACTTTTTACTGGCCTATCTGTACCTGGAATGACAGGAATTCCAGCAGCGATGGCTTGTTCGCGAGCCTTTACTTTATCCCCAAATATGCTTAAATGTTTTGATTTTGGTCCAATGAAGATGATTCCTTCTTCTTCGCAACGGCGAGCAAACTCTACATTCTCTGATAAAAAGCCATATCCCGGGTGAATAGCATCCACATTTGCTTCTTTTGCTATTTTTAAAATTCCTTCAATATCTAAATAAGCATCAATCGGTTTTTTTCCATTTCCTACTAAATAGGATTCATCCGCTTTAAAACGATGAATGGCACCGCTATCCTCATGGGAATAAATTGCAACGGTTTTTATTTTCAATTCAGTACATGCGCGGAAAATGCGGATGGCAATTTCGCCGCGGTTTGCTACTAAGACTTTTTCAATTTTTTTCATAAGTTTTCCCCCCATTACTCAAAATTGTTAGCAGCATCATCTATAACAGACAATACTGCTAAGATTTCAGAACTTATGGAATCATCCATGTAAGTACCGTGCTTTGCAAAAATGTAATGATACATATGCAGAGAAGTAAAATGAGACTATATTTTAAGGCAAATTTTAACAACTCTGATTCTCTTCCAATTAATCCCACCGCTGCAGCAGCTACAGCTAATGTTTGCGGCGAAATCATTTTTCCAGTCACGCCTCCCGATGTGTTGGCAGCCAACGCAAGAACCGGATCCATGCCGATGGATTCAGACGTAACTTGCTGCAACTTGGCAAACAATACGTTGGAAGATGTATCCGAACCTGTAACAAACACACCAATCCAGCCAAGCACCGGCGAGAAGAACGGGAATAAAGCTCCTGTTTTTGCCAATACTAAACCTAAAGTCGTCATCATGCCGGCTGTGTTTGCCACATAAGCATAACCAACAACGCAGCAAATAGTTAAAAGCGGGAATTTAATTTCGTTGATGGTTTCACCAAAAGTTTTTACCCATTTACCCCAAGAAACTTTCAATAGAAACTTAGATACTATAGCAGCAAATAAAATGGCTGTTCCCGCAGCACCTAATAATTCGAATTTATACACTGCCGCAATTTCTTTGCCTGTTGAACCATCAATCACTTGATTATGTAAAAACGGTACTTCCGGATAGAACGTGAGCGCACCACCAATGTTATTCACAAAGGTTAAAAATGCGTTCCCGCCTTCATATGTACCTAATAACGCCTTTTTGAAGGATGGAATTCCCCAGGCAGAAATAAATAGCGTTAATACAATAAACGGAGACCAAGCCCTTAAAATTTGTCCACTAGTATAATGATTTTTTGTATCCTCCATTTGGCCATCCGTTTCAAAACGATAAATATGTTTTGGCTGCCAAAAGCGCAAGAAAATCGCTAAAGCTACTAAGGATACTAAGGATGAAATAATATCCGGCAATTCGGCGCCCAAATAATTGGAACTTAAAAATTGCGCCACTGCAAACGAAATACCGGATACTAAAATTGCAGGCAGCACTTCAAAAGCCCGTTTAAAACCGACCATAATCACCACTAAAACAAATGGAATAAATACGGCAATAATAGGCAATTGACGGCCTACCATTTTTGAAATTTCTAAAGCAGGAATCCCTGTAATCCCTTCCATTACGGTAATCGGTACCCCAATAGCCCCGAAAGCTACAGGAGCTGTGTTTGCAATTAAACAAAGGCCCGCCGCTTGCAACGGTTTAAAACCCAACCCTACTAGCAACGCCGCTGTAATGGCAACCGGAGCGCCAAATCCTGCTGCCCCTTCCAAAAATGCCCCAAAAGAAAAGGCTATCAATAGAGCCTGAATACGACGATCTTCAGTAATAGATAACACCGATGAACGAATAACATCAAAGTGTCCGGTTTTTACCGTCAAGTTATATAAAAATACGGACGTAATGATAATCCAGCCAATTGGAATGATTCCATATACAGCCCCTTGCGAAGCAGATGCTACTGCTGTCAAAACGGGCACCTTAAATGCTAAAACTGCAATGACGATAGCTATAATTAAAGTGGTTAGCCCCGCCATATACCCTTTCATTTTTTTAATAGCAAGCGCCCAGAAAAAATATAAAATAGGAATTGTTGCAACCAGGGCTGTCCACCCTAAACTGTTTCCAACTGCTGTAAAATTTTGAGTAAATGTCATGCTCTTTCCCCCAATGTTTCAAAATATCCCCTATCAAGTCATCTGATGACCTTATGACTTAGATTATAAATTGAATTTTTTTAAAATTCAATGTTGTTTTACTTGAGTTACACTTTTATCTTCTCTGAACGAGAAGATTTTTCATTGTACTTTCGGTATAATGTATAATTAATTTACCGATTTTGCTTGAAAAACGAGGTGGACTATTTGAAACTTGCAAAAGTAAAAACGAAAAAAATTTACGAAGAAGTTTGTGAAATTCTTTATGAAAAGATCCGTACAGGCGAACTAAAACCAGGTGACCGTTTAGATTCTGTTGAATATTTAGCAGAGCAATTACAAGTCAGTAGATCCGCTGTCCGTGAAGCATTATCAGCCTTAAAAGCAATGGGGCTGATTGAAATAAAACAAGGCTCTGGCACATTTGTGAAAAACTTCCCTAAACAAAAACTGGAATTTCCTCTTTCTACGGCCATTATTACATACAGAGAATACGTCCCTCATTTGCTTGAATTAAGAAAAATTCTTGAAGTTGGGACGGCAAGAAGCGCAGCGAAAAACAGAACAAAAGAAGATCTTGTCATTTTAGAAGGAATCCTTGAGGAAATGAAAAACGTAGAAGGGGATGAAGAGCTTGGTGAAAAAGCGGATTTCGAATTCCATAAGGCCATTGCAAATGCTTCCCACAACCCTCTGCTACCTAATTTACTAAACCAAGTATCTGGGCTTACGATTGAATTAATGCGAGAAACAAGGCGCATTTGGTTATTTTCTAAACAAACCACGATTGAACAATTATATGATGAACATATGCAAATTTATTTAGCTATCAAACAACAAAATCCCGAACTAGCAGAACTCGCCATGTATTCCCATTTAAATAACGTAGAAGAAATTTTAATGAAATATTTCGATGTGGCTGAATAAGGAAAAGTGTAGAAGTTTAATCAGCTTCTGCACTTTTTTATGTTTTGTATTTTCAAAAAATTATAGTAGAATTTAAAAAAACGTGTTACTATTTAAGTCATCTGATGACCTGTCGATTCACGTAGGATTATAGGGGGATTCATAATGAAAGTCTCATTATTTGTGACATGCCTTGTCGATATGTTTCAAGGGAATGTAGGAAAAGCGACTGTTGAACTTCTTGAACGGCTTGGTTGTGAAATCGATTTTCCTACATCACAAGTTTGCTGCGGACAGCCGGCTTATAACAGCGGATATGTAGAAGAATCAAAAGGTTCCATGAAAAACATGATTAAAGCATTTGAACATGCAGAATATGTTGTTACGCCATCAGGTTCTTGCGCATATATGTTCAAAGAGTATCCGCATATTTTTAAAGGGGATCCGGAATGGGAACAAAGAGCGCAACGTTTAGCAGATAAAACCTATGAATTAACCGACTTTATTGTAAACGTTTTAAAAATTGAAAATGTCGGAGCCCGGTTAAAAGGCAAAGCTACTTATCATACATCTTGTCATATGACGAGACTTTTAGGAGTAAAAGATGCACCCATCCGATTACTTCAAAATGTTGAAGGACTGGAATATGTTGAACTTCCAGGAAACGAGCGCTGCTGTGGATTTGGCGGTACATTCTCTGTGAAAATGGGAAATATTTCTGGAGAAATGGTGGATGAAAAAGTTCGCAATATCGAAGAAACAGGAGCGGATATTTTAGTTGGTGCAGATGCCGGATGCCTTATTAATATTGGAGGAAGAATCAGCCGCACTGGAAAGCCGATTCGCGTTATGCATATTGCAGAAGTGTTAAATAGTCGCTAAGGGGGGATTCATGATGGCTATGAAAACAAGTGATGAACAATTTAAAGAACGCGTGGAGACGAACTTAAACGATGCCTTTATGCGAGGCGCTATCTCCGCTGCCCAAGCCCGATTTCAAACCCGCCGTCAAGCTCGCGTGGAGGAATTAGGAAATTGGGAAGAATGGAGAGCTCATGGAGAAGAAATTCGAAAACACGTTTTAGAAAATTTAGATGCATATCTTTATGAGTTGAGCGAAAATGTGGCCAAACGAGGCGGCCATGTATTTTTCGCGAAAACAAAAGAAGACGCATCGAACTATATAAAAAACATCGCCATTCAAAAAGAAGCGAAAAAAATTGTTAAATCTAAATCGATGGTGACAGAAGAAATCAATCTAAACGCAGCGTTGGAAGAAGCCGGCTGCAAAGTGGTGGAAACCGATCTGGCAGAGTTCATTTTACAATTAAATGACCATGAACCACCTTCACACATCATTGTGCCATCATTGCATAAAAACCGCCATCAAATACGGGAAATCTTTGCAAAAGTTGGCTACGACAAATCAGAACAACCTGAAGAAATGGCGCTGTTTGCCCGCAAAAAGCTGCGCGAGGAATATTTAACAGCAGACATCGGCATTACAGGATGCAACTTTGCCATTGCCGAAAGCGGCACAGTGACTTTAGTGACAAATGAAGGAAATGCAGACCTTGTCTCAGCTCTGCCAAAAACTCAAATCGTGGTAATGGGGATGGAAAGAATTGTACCAACCTTTGAGGAAATGGAAGTTCTCGTCAGCCTATTAACTCGCAGCTCGGTCGGCCAACGATTAACAAGCTATGTCACATTGCTGACAGGCCCAAAAGGAGAAAACGAAACAGACGGTCCGGAAGAATTCCACTTAGTCATTGTAGATAATGGACGCTCGAAAATTTTAGGCACGGAATTCCAGCCTATACTACAATGCATCCGCTGTGCAGCATGTGTCAATGTTTGTCCAGTGTATCGCCATGTAGGCGGCCACACTTACGGGTCAATTTATTCTGGCCCAATCGGCGCCGTTTTATCGCCGCTGCTTGGAGGATATGACGACTTCAAAGAATTGCCGTATGCATCAAGCCTTTGCGGTGCATGTACAGAAGTATGCCCTGTAAAAATCCCTTTGCATCAATTATTACATTTGCATCGCCAAAAAATAGTGGAACAGGAAGGCAAGGCACCAATTTCCGAACGTCTGATCATGAAAGCCTTTGGACTGGGCGCATCCACTTCACCGCTCTTTAATATGGCAACCAAAGTCGCTTCACCCGTCATGTCTCCTTTTGTAAAAGATGACAAAATCACACACGGGCCAGGGCCATTAAAAGCTTGGACGGAAGTGCGGGATTTTCCTGCACCGAATAAAGAAAGCTTCCGCCATTGGATGAAGCAGCGTCAGAAAGGAGAGAAATCATGACGATTCAAAATCGCGATGAATTCCTAAATCAAATTGCCAAAAGCCTCGGCCGCCCTGTTCGAACAAAAGTGGAACGTCCGGTTTGGAAGCATTCCCCTCAACTGGAGGTATTGAAAAATGCTTCTCAAGATGAATTAGTGGAAGTTTTAAAACAACAATGCAAGAACATTCATACAACCTTCGTACAAACGGATACGGCGAATTTGGCCAATACCCTTCAGCAAGTTGTAACCGATTATGGCGGTGAATCGGTTATCACATGGAAGGACGAGCGATTTGAAAAGTTTGGAATGAACAAATTGATGGAGTGTTGGCCCGAAACAGGTATAAAACTTTACGAGTGGAATCCAGATACGCCTGAAGAAAACATCCGCCAAGCGGAAAAGGCAAACATCGCCATCACCATCAGCGAAATGACTTTAGCTGAATCAGCAACGGCCATGCTCTATAGCCATCCGAACCGGGGACGCACCATGAACTTTTTGCCGCAAAATATCATCGTGCTGATTCCAAAAAGTTCAATTGTTCCAAGAATGACGCAAGCTGCTCAAAAAATCCATCAGCAAATTGAAAAGGGACAACCGATACCTTCTTGCATTTTATTTATGTCTGGCCCAAGCAATTCAGCAGATATTGAATCGGTACTAATTGTCGGTGTGCATGGCCCCGTGAAAGCAACTTATATTGTCATTGAAGATCAATAAACATTTTCTATGAAAACGGCAGGATGTTGATTGCACAACATTTTGCCGCTTTTTTAGTGCTCCAAACTAGGCAGCTTGCTAGCGTTTCAAATCTCTCAATTCTATTGATTCACAAGGGAGATTTACCGTCGAACGGAAGGGGGGAGCGCTATGAAAATTATTGTCTTTGGAGCAACTGGCGCTGTGGGACGTCATGTCGTAAAACAAGCATTAGAAAAAGGGTTTGAAGTCACAGCCTTTGTCCGCAATGGTCTCTTATTTTTATTGTTTTTTAATCCATTCTTTTTCATAAGATGTATCCGGTTTAATTTTTTCAATTTCTTTAAACGCCTCATTGATTAGAAAAACAAATGGATAGTTCGAAGGATTTAAAAAATAAGACTAATTACAAAAAATCTTGCAGATTATGATGAAATGAACGTCAATATGTATTGGGAATCCATTGAAGACTTCACACGTTGGAGAAGCAGCGACCTTTTTAAAGAAGCCCATAATCCTCCTGAAAATTCCAAAGAACACTCTCCTATTTTTGGAAGTGAGATCATTATTTCAGAGATTGCCTCTATTTTAGAAAGAGCGTAATAAAATTCTAAAGCCTGAGAAATTCCCTTATTAGGTTTTTCTCAGGCTTAAATTGTACCCATTTTTTCTCCTTACTATATGCCTTATCACCAACCTCTCTAACCTCTTTAGTAAAAAATTTTCTTCAGCCTGACGACTTATTTGGACATTGGGGAGGAGAAGAATTCATAATCATCTTAAAGGATAAAACCTTGCTTGAAGCGACAGAGCTGGCAGCAGAAAAGCTGAGAAATATCATTGAAAACCATTTATTCCGCTTTGCAGGTCATATGACGTTCCCAAAACTTTAATCAAACGTGCTGATCAAGCTTTGTATATGGCAAAGAAAAAAGAAAGAAATATGGCGCAAACTCTTTGAACTATAAAAAAAATGCCTGGCACATATTCTAAGTGCTGGTCTTTTTTTTAAAATTTTATTGTTTTAGATAGATATATTTGATACCCGTGGTGCTAGTTGAGTCTTAACGCTCAACTAGCCCAAGAACAACAAGGAGTAAGCCAGTAAAATACCATCCAGTGCCGTTTCAAATCCAGAAACCGAGTTTGCTCGAATCTCGGTGATCCGATACGAATCGACTAAAATCGAAAACACGGTTTCCACCACTTTACGTTTTCGCTTCATCCACTGTTTCCATGCGTCCGATTGGCGAATTCGCTGATTTTTTCGAACGGGCGTCCAAAAAGCGATTCGATGCTCTTCGTACAGCTTCTTTTGCAGCTTTTGGCTGATATACCCTTTGTCACCTAGGTTATACGGATGTGGAATTTGTGTCATGACGGTCTCCGCAGCCATCCGATCATGACAAGACGCTTCAGTGACGACATATCCCATCGGAAGCCCTTGGTCGGTGACCTGCAGATGAAGTTTCAACCCATAGAAAGCGATCTTTTTCGAAGCACAATAGCCAATATCGGCAATTCCACGAAACCGTTTGGCACGATACATTCGGGATGAATGACACCGATCGATCGGCAAGCTGTCCACGACCGCATACGCATGGTCTGCCCGCGTTTGGCCAGCTGGTGCCGTATCCACTTGGTCGCAAAGCCAAGCGCTCGGTAGCGATGGTTGTACCGAGAACGTTCAGGGAACAAGGCCTTGGGAAACAAATTCCCGATCACAAACTGGTGCCAAGCCCGTTCGGAAGTGAAGCCCAGCAACTTTCCAAGGACATGGATGGTGATGATGACTTCGTCTTTCTGTTTCAACCAATGACGATTTCGACGTTGAAGATGAATCTGGATGCTCGACAGTTGAGCGGATACAAAGAATAAAATCGCTGCATATTGTTTTTGAAGTTTGGCTCGATCTGTTGTAAGATGAAAGTGCTCTTGCATGGGGATTCTCCTTTTGATGTTTGGTCGCACTTTCATTTTAAGAAGATCTCATGCAAGGGCTATTTTTATGCTTATCTGATTTTATTAATTAGAATTTATTTATTTAAAATGAGGATGTCCCAAAAGCGAACGCTATGCGAACACTTTTGGGACATCCTCATTTCATTGAGAAATTTGAGATGCAACATAATCAAGATTATCGGAACTCAAATGTATCTAGAATTATAAAATATCCCCGTTCATCAAATTGATGATGGTGTTGCAAAACTAGAGTAAAAACTCGAAGTTATGCATAAGGATGCAGCATAACACATGTAGTAAATATCGATGAAATCCATACCATCGTGGCTGTTCCACCCCATCACTCTTTCGCTCGTTAAATACCCGTTCAATCCCGCGGCGAAGCCCAAACAGCCATTGGCCAAACCTCGTTTTCAAAAAGACAGGAAGAACCCGGCCATAGGCATCTTTCCGTTCCTCGCTATTTTCGGCGGTTGATGGGAGAAAGGAATAAGATTCCTGCTTGTTCGGCTGTTTGTCGAATCTTTTCGCTGCCATACGCGGCATCGCCTAACACAAACTCAATATCCCATTGCCCTAAAGAAATTACCATGGAATGGGGGGGATTTGTGTTGCACACAATTTGAAAAAGTGGGCGGCCACCGTCCACCCAATAAAAAGAAAAAGGGAGAACATACGGGGATGAGAAGAAGCAGATCCTTTGAGAGAACAAAAAATATCCAAATAATGTAAAAGAAAAAGCAGGAGGCTGTCCTCAAAAAGGTCGTTTTACCGATCTTTTGGGACAGCCTCTTTGTTACGTTTTATCAGGCCCTGCCTGATTCCACACCTTCAGTGAGGGCAAAAATTCCTTATGCTCTTACATGAGAAACCATAAATGTGGTAACTCGTCAACCTTCATTCTGTCAGATTTACCGTCGACAAACACCAAATAATTTAAATCAATTGTTTAACTGCAGAAATAGCTTCATAAACAAAATAACCCGAAAAACCAATTAACACTATACCAGCAATAATAGAACTTACTTTTATCATCGAACGGCTCATTAACTTTCTTGTAGTAGAAACAATGGTTAATAAGCCAATGTCATGTAGTAAAATTCCGGTTAACACACCCGTCCCAATGGTGATAAATTTAATTGGATTCGCCATATCATATGAGTTGGTAAGAACCGACCCGAATACGCTTAGCCAAAACACTATATTCCCTGGAGATATCGCAACAAGAAAACCATTTCTATATGAAGAAAACCAAGATTTTGTTGGCTTTTCACCTGATAATGTGATATCATGATCCGCATTTTTAATAGAATCATAACCAATTAAAAACAAAAATACTGCACCAACAATCCACATCGGGATTTGAATAAACGGTTGCTTCAAAATGGAGGCTAATCCGAAATAAAATGCTGCGATTAAAGCTAAATCAATCGTCATACCTCCTAATCCAACAGCCCAACCATGCCAAAAGCCATTCTTGAGACCTTGCTTGATCATTTCTACAGAAATGGCTCCAATTGGCATGGCAATAGAAAGGCCCACAATAACATAAGTAAGATACAATGCCATAAAACCCCACACACCTTTATAAACTTAGTATGATGTACAAATCAGTAATTCTGATTATCAAGATTTAGGATGGAATGGACATACCCCTTTTCTTGGATTATTGTCATCAGTGATTATATACTGTTTCCATTCTCTGTTGCTTTCGTCTCCATATCTTCCTAGATCCGGATGGATTGGGAGATTTTCTATCGACTCTACTTTTGATCGAATTAAATCAATAGCCTTTGGAGTAATATCAGCAAAAATTCTTCTAGGTTGAAAGATCAATATAAGGCTTTTTCCCATGTTCCTAGTAATTCTATGTTTATATGCTGGCATATTAGCTGATACAAAAATAGGTTCTCCATCAAAACAAAATTCCCAAAGTGGATCATCTGGATCAGTTGGAATATTTGCATTCCATTCTTTTTCATCATTCTCATGTAGATATTTTAAAATATTCCAAAAATAATTTTCATAGTAATCAAATGACTGTTCTGGAATTTCAGGTTGCACAAAAACAACCAAAGCATGTTTATTATGCTCATTTTCTCTTGATAATTTCAAAAACTCTCTTAATACATTCGGTAGAGGGCTTAAATCATGATTTTCTATATAAAAATATCTTAAATCGCCTTTTTTCTCAGCGATAGTTCCAAAGTGGCAAGGGAAATTCTTATCAGAAACAACTTTTTCCCAATAAGAATATTCATCTTTTAGCCATTCTGGTATATTATTACCATATTTGAGATCTGATTTGGTTAACATTGAAATGGCTCGTTGCAACACTTTTCTACTCAACTCCACTCAATTCCTTGTCAAAATTCTACATTTATTTTCTATTTTTCCTAATAAAAAGTATAGCACAAAATCTTTAATCCATAGCAAATAATTCCATAATATTTTTCACCCTTCAATTAATTGTATACGTGATTAAATACAGATATTTAACGTATTAATAATACGAATTATCTTTACACCATAATATATTACCGTATAATTCGCCGTATATGAAGTTGTTTTTATAAAAATACTGTATAATCTACCGTATATTGGAACAGACAGAATTTTGTGTAATGTAAGATAGATAGGGTACTCTGAAATGGATTTAGAATAGAGTGGGGGCTATTTCTTCCACACAAAGGACTTAATATTCAGTCTTTTGTGTGGAAAGGGAGAATCCTCTTATTTTGTTTATTCACAATATTTGGTTAACGATAACGTTCTTCAAACATTCGTTGAAGGGCTTCCTGTGCTTCGGCAAATCCTCATAAATTCGGTATACTTTTAGACGTAGGTAGGGTTCTCCTTTCTCTGGAATGTTGTTTTTAGCCAAATCAGAGAATATCCTACCTTTTTCTTCTAACAAAATGCGTTACACAAAATTTTATACATCATCCAAACTAGTCATATAATCTACATTATATGTCTAACAATCTATTCTTTTTTATGATATACTCGTCATATAATGTTATTTTTTAAAGCGATTATTCACTCTTTGAATCTATTTAAACTCGTCGTATAAGTGAAAGGGTGGAAAAGATGCTAAATGAGTATGTTACATACCTTCAGGAAAAAGGTGCTTCCCCAAACACGATCATCTCCTATACAAATGATTTGAATATCTTTTTCAACGATTTACATATCCGTCCGGGCGATTACGTCACGCCGGCTGACATCCGCAAATGGATCCAGCAAATGTTGAACCCGTCCGAGGGAAAACCGTTGGCCATCTCTACGATCAACCGCCGGCTCAATTCGCTGCGAAGCTTTTATGCGTGGGCGGTCGAACATCATAAGATCGAACAGAACCCAATGAAAGACATCCAGGATTTAAAATCGGCCGATGAAGAGAACGAAAAGATTATGTGGCTCACGGAAGAAGAATTTGAGGACTTGTTGCATCGAATGCGGAAAAAACCGGTGCAAAGCCGGGGAGTTGATCCCGAGGAGAAATATCGTCGGGACCGTGCGGTAGTGTATTTGCTTACCTATGCGGGATTGCGAGTGGAAGAGTTATCAAATTTAAAATTAACGGACTTAGATTTAGAGATGAGACGAATTCGGATCGTGGGAAAAGGGATGAAGGTAAGAACGGTACCGATTTCGAATATCTTGCTGACAGAACTCGAGGATTGGCTTAAGTTTCGTGCGGAAATGGCGAAAAAGAAACCGCATGTGGCCGAATCGCCATACGTCTTTTACAGCCAGCGTTCTCCGAAGTTTTCTGTAAGAGGCATTCAGCGAATGATCGAAAGCTACAGCCTGCCGAATAAAAAACTGACGCCCCATATGTTTCGCCATACGTTTTGCAAGTGGATGTTAAAAGCGACGAACAACGACATCGAAAAAGTGCGGCGTCTCGCCGGCCACAGCAATATCGCCACGACATCAAGATACTTGAAAGACAGTTACAGCGATTTGGCGGATGCCGTGGAGGCGTTGCCGAAATTCTGAAGGAATGGATGAACCAATCCGTCATCGGATGAATCAAATTTGGATGCTTTCTGGCATCCCTTTTTTCTTCCTTTAACTCTTCCATTGCTACTGGATATTATCTACAGCAATGACACGCGGAGCGGATACATGTGAAAAAGCCAAGGCTTTTTTCAAGAAGCGCTTGGCTGATTTGTCGTTTTACTAAGGAAAAAGTCAATAGTGTTCCCATCCGAATCGGCTGCATGATAATTGTCTTGAAATTTTTGCACCAGAACCGGAACAAGCAGTTCAGAAGGTGTTTGGATAACGATTTTGCAAAGACGAAACGGACTAGGGAGAAAAGCTTGTGAACTAGGTTATGAGGTTCGTTTTTACCGTGTTGCCCACCTAGTTGAGGAATTAGAGCAAGCTTTACGTAACAACCGTTTATCAGCATTTAGAAAACGGATGGAGAAGGTTGATTTGGTCATTTTAGATGAAATGGGATACTTACCATTTAGTAAAGAAGGAGCTGAATTATTATTCCAAATTATATCGGAGTTTTATGAACAGAAAAGCGTAATTATTACATCTAACTTAGAATTTAGTCAATGGAACCGGATCTTTACAGATTCTCGTTTAACAGCAGCGTTAGAGGACAGGCTAATTCATCACGCCCATATCATCTCTTTTCACGGCGAGAGCTATAGACTGTCCCACGCATTGTCGAAAAGGAATTAAATGGGTGGCAAACCTCTGCATTTTTAATTGCATTTCTCTGCACTTTTCTATTGCAAAATACAACTATTAACAAAGCAGATAGAATTAAAGAATAGCAGTGACTTATTACCATTAATTAACCACATTGCTAATGATTTTAATTCATTTTATAACCTATTAGACGATTATGATAAAAAAGAATTACTCCGATTTCTTATTAAAGAAATTCAAGTAAATAATGGAGAAAAACCTAAAGATCGAACGATCAAGAGAATAGTTTACGAGTTTGATGAAGATTTATTTGAGGAGATAAGTCATGAACTTATTTAACAACTTGTTGGCATTTTACTGTTAAATTTGTATTCTTTCTTAGTCTGAAGCTAATTAGCAGTCTATTTTTAACGAATAGACTGCTAATTAATACTCCAGTTATTTATCCTGTTCTGAAAATGTAATAGTCGTTAGAATAGTTGGCTTTAAAGCAGGTTTAATATCATTTAGTATAACTAAGTCTATTGGTTTCTGAATATAATCCTCAAACTCACCTGATAGTTTAAGAAGAAAACTTCATAATCTCTTTACACTATTCGATCGAACAATGGCATAATATGCTTTCTAATCAATTCAATTCTATCCTTGGCACGTGGCATAAAGCGAGAAGCAATAGTAACTACTATTTTCTTTTTAGGATTTATGAAAATTATATTTCCGCCATCACCCAAAGCTGCATAGCCATCATCAACAATCCACCACAAGTAACCATATGACAACTCTCCCCATCGGCTCTTTTCACTTGTGCTGTCATCTATCCATTTGGAAGATAAAATTTGCTTACCGTCCCATAAACCACCATTTAAATATAACTGACCTATCTTCATCATATCCCTTAGCGTTAAAGTAAGCCCCCAACCGGCGGTATTTACACCTTTAGGGTCTGCCATCCAACCAGTTACATATTTATCCTTGAGAAAAGCTAAATAATCTTCTTTGTTTTGTATAAATGCATTATTTGGCTCCTTTATTCCAAGAGGTTTAAACAAGTTTTCTGTAGCGAAATTAATCACTGACTGACCAGTTGCGTTTGTAAGAATACCGGACAAAATATTAATTCCAACGGTAGTATATTTAAACTCCCCAATATCGCTTTTTCCCCCTAGTAAATCTAATGCGGCTTTTACCCAATCATCACTCGAATAGACCTTTGTATACGGCTCCGACTTGTATTTAAATGGTGCAGTCATCGTCAATAAATTTTTAATAGTGACATTTTGTATTGTTTTTTCGCCACGCTTAATCGTATAATCCGGGAAAAACTCTAATACTTTCTGTTCTATATTTTTAACATATCCTTTATCTACTGCAATGCCAATAAGAGCTGATACTATACTTTTTGTTACAGAAGCCACATGCAATGCATCATCCTTGGTATACTCATGAAAATATTGCTCAAAAACCATACTTCCATTTTTTGAAATAGCAATGCCTGCTATATTTGAATAATCATTTTCTATTAAATACGTAAAATTAGTAATTGGATTATTATTCATACTTACCTTTTCGTATTAATACATTGACGTCAAATATATCAATACATTCCTTTCATTAAAGTGATTGATCAATATTGATGTAATAAAGAATAATCTATTATAAAATTATTCTCAATTCTTTTTTTGAACTTTTCTCAACAACCTATCCTTCCTGTTATTATAAGTTTGCTTTCTACAACTCCGTTTTTACTCAACATCATATTAATAATTCCTTAAACATATCTATTTTTTTGGTTACAATTTATTTTTACTAGGTTTGCTATAAACAAATAGAAACTTGAATCCTTTTTCCCTTTCCAATATTTTCATAGTATTATAAAGGCAAAGGAGGATAAATATGACACCAGAAATAAAAAGAGTAGCAATCTACGCCCGCGTTAGTACAGAAGAACAAGCAAAAGAAGGTTTCAGTATAGCAGCACAACTTCAAACACTTCGGCAATATGCTCAAGTTTATAAATGGGAAGTAGTCGATGAGTATGTCGATGAAGGAATTAGCGGTAAATCGGTAAATGGACGTCCTGAAATGCAGAGGCTAATTAAAGATGTTGAAAATGAGAGATTTGATGCCGTTATAGTATGGAAAATATCTCGACTCTCTAGAAATATGTTAGACACACTCATGATTCTAGATAAGTTTGAAAAATACAACGTGAAATTTATATCCTATTCGGAGAACTTTGATACCAGTAGTCCAATAGGTCGCCTAGTACTTCAAATTATGGCTTCTATTGCTGAAATGGAGCGTAATACTTTATCCGAAAATGTAAAACTAGGAATGAAACAACGAGCATTAGAAGGTCGATGGAACGGCGGAGTTGTATTTGGATATGACACTGTTAAGAAAGAGCTTGTTATCAATGAAGAGGAAGCTAAGATAATACAGCTAATCTATCATATGTATGCAAATGGGAAAGGCCTAAGAGCAATTTCTAACTACTTAAATAAAGCAGGATTTAGAACGAAGCGAAACCGGCATTTTTCTATTAACGGTGTAGCACAAATCCTAGACAATGTTGTATATAACGGTAAAATCAGTTGGCTAAAAGTTGAGAATTGGGACACCAAACGGAGAAAAGGGAAAAATCCAAACCCCATCCTAGTTGAAGGAAAACACGAAGCTATAATTTCGGACGAACTATGGAACGTTGTACGAGCAAGGAGAAAAAGTAAATCATTTAAGCAGCGTCAATCAAACGAACCATTTTTACTTAGTGGCCTTTTACGCTGTCCTGATTGTGGTCAAGGAATGGTTCCATCCATTACAACACATACAAGAAGAGATGGAACGAAACGAAAACACCGTTATTACGTCTGTAGCGATTTTCATAATAAAGGATCCGCTGCTTGTAAAGCAAATTCCATTAAGGCATATGAAGCAGAAGATACAGTTATCAAGAAAATTGAACAATTCAGTTCTAATAAGAAAAAGTTGTATAAGACTCTCCTAGACATTAGTTCTAGTTCTGCTAATTTAATAAGCCAACTTAATAAAGAACTAGTAGGGATTGAAAGGCGATTAAAGGAAATTGAACAGTTACAAACAAAGTATATGGAAGCCTTTGAGAAAAACACTCTCCCTGTGGATATACTGCAAGAAAGATTACAAAAGGTCTCCAATGAAAAGAGAGAGTTAGAACTAAAGAAAAATGAAATTATAATACAATTAGGTTCTATCGATTCAAAAGTAATCCAACCAGAGTTGATCGAAAATTTACTTATAAAATTCCTATCTGTTTACAAGAAGACATCTAGGGAAAATCAAAAACAGCTACTCCAGCTGTTAATTGAAAATATAACAATCAAGCAAAAAGATAGAACCAGAACCATAAAAAATATAGAACTTGAATTTGATTTTACTGAAATGAATATATCGAAAACTTTTACACTAATCCACTTGTTATATCGCGAAACGGATAATGAACACACCTTTTCAATACCCGCTTCCGATAAAGAATTACCAACTTACCTACAACAATTTTTGCCTCTATTTATGGTACGGTTCTCCCTTCATAATCCGAAAACCGCGGTAGATTTGCTCCAGCAAGATAAGCCGCATGAGTTGATGGGGAAAGGTCATGCGGCCGAAGCTGATTTTTTCATTTGCCCGATTGAATACATCTTTATGTAAACCGAGGGAGCCGCCGATGACAAAGGCGATTTTGCTTGTACCATAGGTCATCAGTTTTTCCAAGCCTTCTGCAAATTCTTCGGATGTTTTCATTTTTCCTTCGATGGCAAGGGCGTACACATATGTACCATCTGGAATTTTAGATAAAATCCTTTCTCCTTCCTTCTTTTTCACCAACTCCATTTCCGCCTCGCTCAATTCTTCAGGCGCTTTTTCATCGGCCACTTCAATTAAATCGATTTTTGCATAGTTCGAAAGGCGTTTTGCATATTCATCTATTCCCATTTTTAAATACTTTTCTTTTAACTTTCCTACTGAAATGATTGAAATATTCATTTTCTCCACCTTTAATGATCCTTTTCACAAATTCACAGAAAATCCACATCTACTTCCTATTTATAAACAAGTTATCCACAAAAGTTTTACACATATCCACAAATCAAATCTATATTTTGTGTAAAGTTATTTTCTTGATACAATATATTTTGCTTCATTTTCACAGTAGTCGCACTTTGTGGATAACTTTGCTTCTTCCTCTAATTTTTCTAAGAGCGGATATTCCTTGGTTTCAGCAACAACTACGTCTAATGCATGATTTACGTGCATTTCGCAGCAATATTTTTTCATCAGCCTTTCCTCCTTTCAAAGTTATTTTTCCACAGACTTATTCACATTTTTCTTATTTTATCCACAAAACATTGTAGCAAATAAAAAAAGAGCAGGAAATATTGGGCTTTTTCCTTCCTGCTCCTTTGTGAACAAATCATGTGGATAACTTGAATTTATCCACAATTATAATTTGGTGCCATCTGTTAATAATTTCACTTGCAATTCCATCGTTTTTCCTTGGCGGTAAATTTTCACTTTTACCGTATCGCCGATTTTCGTTTCATTGTATAAATGCTGGCGCAAATCGATGGCGTTTTCGATTGGTTTGCCATCCATTTCGACAATGACGTCGTATTTTTCAATGCCTGCACTATCTGCTGGAGAACCAGGCACCACTTCTGTCACTACTACCCCTGTTGTTACATTATCAGGCAATCTTAATGTTTCTTTTTGATAGAAAGCAGGCACTTCCGTTAAATCAAGCAATCCAATTCCCATTGTTGGGCGTTTCACTTCTCCATTTTTCTCAAGTTCTTCAATAATCGGAATGACTGTATTGATTGGAATGGCAAAGCCTAAACCTTCCACAGCTGACTCTGCGATTTTCATGGAGTTAATGCCGACTAATTCACCGGCAATGTTCACTAAAGCCCCACCGCTGTTTCCAGGGTTAATTGCGGCATCGGTTTGCAATACTTCTGTTTCCCAATCTTCATATCCATCGCCGTTTAAATCAACCGGAACGGAGCGGTCTTTTCCGGAAATTACTCCTGTTGTGACTGAACCATAGAAATCTAATCCTAATGGGTTTCCAATAGCAATTACCGTTTCGCCTTGTTTTAATACGTCAGAGTCTCCGAATTGGGCAACTGCTTCTACATTTTTGCTTGGAATCGTTACAACCGCTAAGTCTGTCCAAATATCGCTTCCCACTAGTTCCGCTTTTTCTTTTGTTCCATCTGCTAAAGTAACTTCTAATTGTTTAGCATTTTCAACTACATGGTTATTTGTTACGATATAAGCTTTATTTCCATCCACTTTATAAATAACCCCTGAACCGCTTCCCGCTTCTGTTTCTTGGGATTGGCGAGTCCAAAAGTTTGATACTTCTTGAATATTGGTAATGCCGACAACTGCTTTCGATACTTTCTCAACGGCTTGCGTTACATCCGTCGTGACCTCTGTTGCCGTTTGTGTAATTTTTGGCGATTCACTGCTATTTTTGATAGAAGTACTTATCTCTTCACCTTCTGAAGGAGAAACTAAAAACCAAACGAGCAGTGCCCCTACCACGACGCCTAAAAAGCCACTGAAAAAGTAGCCGAAAGCGCTTTTTCCTTTTTTATGATGATGCCGATTTTTCTTTTCCTCTTCTTCGCGTTTTAATTGTTCTTGTAAAGGAGAGTACGAGAAATCCTTATCTGAATCATTATTATTTTGATAAAAACTCATAGTCTTTCTCCTTTCTATCACTCATCGATATTATGATACAACTATTTTAAACAAATTACATGAATATGCACTTAAAAATTTGATAAAAAAAAGTTGGGACAAATCTAAAAAAACATCATTTTCTCCAAGGAGAAAATGATGTTTTTTTGATATGTTATTAAAATTGATTTCCGTTCCGGGGACGCTTTCC
>NZ_CP036528.1:487354-530151 GCF_004331915.1 Ureibacillus thermophilus | reverse complement strand
AGGAGTCGCCCCGTCACTTCAATCAATTTTTAGTTATATCAAATATTTATCAAAACCCTTTCAACTACCCCTTTAATTTTTTGTTTATGTCCCAGCCTCTCAACAAATGCATATTTTATACTGTTACAAGCAATGTCGGCTCTTCTGCATCCGTATCATGCAAATGCAAAAATTCCCCTTCTTTAATCCCGTATGATGCCAATACTTGTTTCACCGTCATACGGGCAAGTTCTTTCATGTTGTTTTCTTTGCTTAGATGGGATAAATACACATGGGTTGGCTTTTCTTCCACCACTTCGCTGATGGCCACACCTGCATCTTCATTGGAAACATGCCCTACATCGCTTAATATGCGGCGTTTGATGGACCATGGATATTTCCCCATTTGCAGCATGCCTACATCATGATTGCTTTCAAACACAAAGGCGTCAGCACCGCGGATAATTCCCTTCATCCGGTCACTTACATACCCCGTATCTGTGATGATGGCCAGCTTTCGCCCATTCTCATGAAACACATAAAACATCGGGTCCACCGCATCATGAGACACCGCAAAGGATTCAATATCCAAAGAACCGAATGATTGCACCGATTCCATTTGAAACAGAAAGCGTTGATCATTGGGAATATTTCCTACATGCTCTTCTAAAACTTTCCACGTTTTTTCATTGGCATAAATCGGAAGTTGGTATTTTCTTGCTAACACACCGAGTCCTTTAATATGGTCACTATGTTCATGGGTCACCAAAATGCCTGATAAATTTTTTATATCTCGTCCAATTTTAGAAAAAAGCTGCTCGATTTTCCGTCCACTCAAGCCAGCGTCCACTAAAAAGGCATGGTTGTCTGTTTCTACATAAATGGCATTTCCCGTACTGCCGCTTGCTAACACACTAAACCGCATTTGCTACACCCTATTCTTCTTCTATTTCTTTCAATTGTTCTAGTTCGTCTGTTTCATCTTCGTCTACTGTTAAATCGGACTGCACATCGATAATTTTTCCATCTACGGCATTCACAAAATATTCTTCTTCCGAATCTGCCGCAGTCACAACCCGCACTTTCCAAGTAGGCACAAATACTTGGGTTTGCGTCAATTGCACAAGAGTGGAATAGCCAAGTTTAATTTCTGCAATATGGGAGTTCGGTTTTAATAAGTCTCGTGCATATAAAATTTGAATTACTTGATATGGCGGAAGAAGAGTTTCTTCGTCTTCAAATTCTTCAAAATCACTTAGCATGGTCTGTTCATATTTCGTCACTTCTAAATCTTCATTCCAGTAAATTGTAACAATTCCATGGATGTTGTAATAGATAGTTTTATCATCAAAATTTTGAAAGAAAATGGCCGTCCTCTCTTCTTCATTGATTTTCCATACTGTATAGAAAGAGCCCTTATATACATTGTTTTTGATAAATTCATTGAAAATCGATTTTTCTTTTATATTTCGAAGTTTCACCGGTTCTTTTAGAGTGACAATCAATTTGTTACTGTCTTCGATTGTGGCTTGTTGAACGTTTTTCAGTTGAAAATTTTCTTCTTTAAAATTTGTGACTTTTGCCGAAATGTAAGGGGCTGTTTCAACTGTCGGCAACAAATTATAAGTAATTTGATCATCCTTTAATCTTGCTTCAATGGTTTTCCCGCCGGATACTTTCACTTGCTGGGCTTCAATATGCCGGTTCAAGTAGAGAGAGAACAGGAACATATCTAATATAAAAAACACAATGATGAAAATGGTTTTGGATTTACTCCAGTCCATTATTTCCCCCTCCTATCGCTTCCGGCGTTATGCGTTTCCAGCTCCCTTGACTTACAGCAAACCAACTTGGCTCTAACGTAAACAATAAATCATTGTCATTTGGTTTCAAATAGTATCCAAGAATGATATCATCCACTTCATCCAATTGAAGTTGTTTATTCTTTTGAATAAACTCAATGACTTGAAGCCCTGAAGTCATTTTCCGCTGAATTTTTTCCGAATTGATATCTAAATCAAGGATAAAATATGGCCTTTTATAGCGGAATAATTGATTTTCTCCCCAAGTCGTCGTAATTCTTGTCGTTGTATCAACGCTAAAAACAGGAAATCCTTGCTTGTATAATTGATATTCTACTACGTGTTTCTGATTATTAATGGAAGTTAGCCGATAATCGCCAGTAAAACCTCCATGCTCATTGACAAATTCATAGCTGTCTAATAGCAATCGGGAGGAAGGCAATTCTACCAAGCTTTCAGAAGAAGGGTTCACATAATTTAAATAACGGTTTTTTACATCCACCGTCATCAGCGTCATACCATCCGTATATTTCACTAAATCTTGGTTCTCAACATTTTTCCGGACAATTGACGGGTCATAGAATAATATATCCCTAAAGGTATCCGCATGAATTTCGTCAATATAATACGTGTATTGGACTAATTCGATTTCATCCTTAGGGATATATAGGGATAAACCGTTGGAACGTTCAATTTCCTGATATGCAACAAGCCCCTTTAATGTATTTAAAACAGTGGATTGGAAGTATATGTCGCTCATCTTAACTTCTGTGCTATACAAGGTGCGGCTTTCCTCGCTTAAAAAATAAACCATCAATGTCTTATTCGCATTCATTTTGCTCCAATCCAAAATGATTTTATTAAAACTCATTTCCGGCAATTCATCTTGAGAAAATGGCACGATGGAGTGGAACACTTTTACCGGCACTTTTTCAGAAAAAAATAAGGTGATTCGCTGGTTTGCCCGAATAAATTCATTGATTTTTTTATCGGACATATTATTTTGAACTGGGATGAGGTCAGAAAACTTCCAGTCGGTCATCATTTCCACAAAATCGTTGATCGTTGTCGAGCCGATTGTTCCTTTCCATTCATTCTGCTCTCTCATGATAATTCGGTAAGGTTTTATAATTTCTGCAAGCTCCTTTTTCTTCCCGACCACCAATTGATCCACTTGCTGCGATTCTTCAATCACTTGAAGGCTTGGTGTATAGGTCCAAATTGAAAATGTTAAGACAATGCTTAATAGGACGAGGAAAAGAAGCACTATGGATTTGATTTGCTCAATATACCTCATTCCCAATCACCAGCCCCATCTATTTCATACGGTAACGTAAAGAAGATGGTTGTTCCTACCCCTTCTTCACTTTCTGCCCAAATTGTTCCATTGTGGGCTTTAATCATTTCTTTTGCAATCGCAAGACCTAATCCGGTTCCCCCCATCGCACGGGAACGGGCTTTATCTACGCGGTAAAACCGATCAAAGATTTTCCCAAGATTTTCTTTTGGGATTCCCATTCCATCATCAGAAATCATCACTTTTAACATATTTCCTTGAACGGTAAAACCAAAACGGATGTTGCCGCCATCAGGAGAATATTTAATTGCATTGGAAATGATATTGTCAATTACTTGCGTTAGCTTATCCGTGTCAATTTCCACAAAATACGGCGTTTCTGGAATATAGCGAATGAATTTCACATTTTGGGATTTCGACATTTCAAAACGGTCAATAATTCGATGGAAGAAGCTGTTAAATTCAACTACTTCTTTGTTTAATTGATAATCCTTCGAATCCATTTTGGATAAATTTAATAAATCATTTACAAGGCGAATCATCCGCTCTGTTTCCGTTTGTACCACATTGATGAAGTGAGGCGCGATGTTTTCATCTTTCCAAGCCCCATCCGCCAATGCTTCCAAATAGCTTCTCATCGTAGTTAAAGGCGTCCGCAATTCATGGGAAACATTCGCTACAAATTCACGGCGTTCCATTTCAATCTTTTCTTGCTCTGTAATGTCATGCAATACGGTAATTAAACCGTTCACAAAACCAGTTTCCTTTTGAATGACGGAAAAACTTGCTCTTAAGATAAGCGGAGATTCTTCTGTGCTGAAATCTAAACTTAATGGTTCTTTCATGTTGATTAAATCTTCAAAACTATATTGATTCTCGATTCCTAAAACAGAAGCGATTGGACGGTTTAATGTATCTTCTCTTGTGACCTTTAAAAAGCTTAATGCTGGATCATTAATCAAAATAATTTTGCCTTTGCGGTCTGTCGCAATAACCCCGTCCGTCATATTAGCCAATACAGATGCCAACTTTCTCCGTTCTGCCTCTGTTGAAGATTGGGCTTCTTGCAAGCGATTTGTTAAATGGTTAAAGGCAATCGCTAATTGACCAATTTCATCGTCCCCATACACTCGTACTTTTCGAGAAAAGTTTCCTCTGGACATCGCTTGAGCTTGCTTACGCATATCCAAGATAGGTCTAGTGATTGTCCGTGCAATTAAAATTCCTAAAATGACTGTAATCACTAAGGATATCGCTGTACCAACCGCAAAAATTCGGTTAATATCGCTCATTTGGTCATAAACTTTTTCAATATTTGACTCGATATAAATAGCACCTATTACTTCACTATCAGCGTCAATCGTGTTTAATATAGGCGTGGCAATAACCCAAACTCTCGTATTTGACTCTGGATCAAGGGCAATTTCTTCTTGGTACGTCTCAGAAGAAAGTACTTTTTTTACAATATCATCGTTGGAACGCTGCCCAATTATCGATTGGTTTTCTGTATCGGAAGTTGCAATGATACGATTTCGGCGATCGATAACCCGTATCTCATTAATATCACCCGTTGCAAATTCACGCAATGCTATATTCAGACTTTGCTCCAAAGTGGGGGTTGTTTCATCCCTCTCCTTAGTCAATTCTTCACGGATGCTGTATTGAATTAAATCAATCCGTTGAAGAATGGAATCTTCAAAGTTGGTTTTTAAACTATCCTCTAATTGATTGGAAAAGTAGATTCCAATAATTTGCAGCGCAATAATAATCAGCAGTACGTAAATTAATACTAGTTTTACATGAATGGAACGGAAAAAACTAACTTTCTGCATTCATCCTACTCCTGTTCAGGATTTCGCAAATAATAGCCTACGCCCCGGCGTGTCACAATCCAAGTTGGGTGGCTTGGGTTATCTTCAATTTTTTCACGCAGACGACGAATCGTTACATCCACTGTTCGAACATCTCCGAAATAATCATAACCCCAAACGGTTTGCAATAAATGTTCTCTCGTCATTACTTGTCCTATGTGCTTTGCTAAATAATGCAAAAGTTCAAATTCACGATGGGTTAATTCGATTGTTTCACCTCGTTTTTGAACGATATAAGCATCTGGCTGAATGATGAGTGAACCAACTGTAATATTATTGGACTCTTCTTTTGCTTCTTCTGTTTGATTTGAAGCTTTTAAACGACGTATATTCGCTTTTACACGGGCAATCAATTCCCTTGTACTAAATGGTTTTGTTACATAATCGTCGGCTCCCATTTCAAGGCCCAATACTTTGTCAATTTCGGAGCCTTTCGCTGTTAGCATAATGATTGGAAAATCATATTTTTTCCGCACTTCCCGGCACACTTCCATCCCATCTTTTTTAGGAAGCATTATATCAAGCAGCATTAAATCCGGCTGCTGTTCTTCCACCATTTTTAATGCTTCTTCTCCATCATAGGCACAAATGACTTTGTACCCTTCCTTCACTAAATTAAACTGTAAAATATCCGCAATGGGTTTTTCATCATCAACAACTAAAATTGTTTTGCCATCCATTTGAAAAATCCTCCTTAAAACTAAAGTAACGGAATCTATATCAATGAATCCTACCTATCTTCTATAAAAAATCTATTAATAAATCTATCATGCTTTGAGTTTTCGTGCATTCAAGAACTATTATAACAAAAATCACCGTCCAAAATTATCGTGTATTATTAAAATTATTTTCTGGGAAATATTTCGACATATTTCTTATTCCTCAAAAATTTCCCAAAAAGAAAAAGGTAATGACAGAAAATCTGCCACTACCTTCATTAAATTAATCTAATACTGCTAACGGATTGATCAGTGATCCACTCTTGCTCACTTCAAAGTGCAAATGAATACCTGTGGAATTTCCAGTTGAACCCATTTTCCCAATAACAGATCCTTGCGGTACTACTTGTCCAACAGATACTTTGATTTCAGATAAATGGGCATATAATGTTATGTAGCCATTATTATGGTTAATGACAATTTTATTGCCATACGTTCCATCCCATCCGGCAAAAGTGACAACGCCATTGTCGCTTGCTTTAATGTTGTAATTGGATGGGCGGGCAATATCAATACCGCGATGGTAACTGCCCCAACGTGATCCCATAGTGCTTGAAATATAACCGCCGTTTGTCGGCCAAATAAAGTTTCCTGTGCCTCTTGATGAAATAACTTTTGTTCCGACTTTTTCAATGTGCTTTACAGGCTCAACTAACACTTTTTCATTGGTTACTTCTTTTTTCGTTACTTCTCCATTCACTTCTGTAACCAGGTAAGATACTTCTTTTTTACCGGGGCTTCCTTCTTGAATCACTTTCTTTTCGCCTTTATACATAGAAGGGTCTTTTTCTATTACTTTTTCAAAGTTCATCGTTTCAGTATTTAATATTTCATATACCACTTGTACATTAATTAAAGGCTTTTCTACTGTTACATTGATTTCTTGTCCAATTTGTAAAAGCGAATCAATTGTAAGACCAGGATTTAATGCTAGCAATTCTTTTGTTGTTAAGCCATGCTCTTTGGCAATTTTCCCAAGAACATCGCCTTCTTTGACAACATAAATTTGTTTTTCAATGGAACCGGTTTTAATGAATTGCACTGCTTCATCTGGTGTTAGAATTTTTGCTGGATTTACTTTTGTTTCTTTACCTGAAATATCTTCTGAAAGAAAAACATCTTTGATTCTTTTTTCATTTTCTTTTAACGGTTGATTTGATTGGTTTTCAGTAGCATCTTTTAATTGTTCAAAGGCGTTTAGTTTTTCTTCCGGAACATATTGAAGCATTAATTTTTTGATGGTTTGTTCATAATCTTCTTTATTTTTTAAGTAAAGAACCGGTGTTCCATTGACTTCTAGCGCATAGGCATCCGTTTGTACTTCCAATTGTTCGTTTAAGGCTTTTAGTGTTTCGTCATCGTTCGGTTTATACGAAAATACTTTTTCAGGAACGATTGTCACTAATGCATCCGCATCAATTTCATAGCCTTTGTATTGTTCACTGGCTTCTTTTTCTTTGGCTTCAATCATTTTGTCTACTTTCTTCTCATCAGATACTGCACCAATATATCTGTCTTCTATATAAATATGATAAATTTTGTCAATCGATTTTAAATCGCCTTCATTCGCAAACGCCAAATTGAACGTAATCGTAGAAAGAAAAACAGCAATTAAACTAATCAATACTCCATATTTATTCTGATGACCTAGATTATGATTACTGTGGCGATTCTTGTCCCATTTGGTATTCATAAACAAGCCCCTTCCAATATCCACCTGGTTATGTATGGGTTTTCATTCCACACTCCCAGTTATAAACTGTATCACAATAGAAAATTGGAATGAATGTTTTAAATGTTTTGTAATGAAAATGTATTATTTCAGCAAATTTTGTTACATAGAGTAAAATCATGACGAATAATGGTAAATTGTTCATTGGAAAAATAAAAAAAGGTTGGGACAAATCAAAAAAACATCATTTTCTCCAAAGAGAAAATGATGTTTTTTTGATATGTTATTAAAATTGATTTCCGTTCCGGGGACGCTTTCCGCGGGCCCGGCTAGACTCTCCTCTGAGTCATTCCTTCGCTCCTCGTGGTCTCGAGAGGGATCGTCGCAGGAAAGCTTTGAATTTACTTCCTTGAGCTTGCTCCGCTTTGCGACTAAGCGTGCGCGACAGAAATTTGCCCCGTCACTCCAATCAATTTTTCGTTAGTTCAATTTTTTATCAAAACTCTTTCAGCTGCCCCTATAATTTTTTGTTTATGTCCCAGCCTCTAGTTAAATCGATTATCTCTCTTGGTTTACTCCCAAACATCGTTTACAATGTTTGTTTGTTCTCTAGCTGGGCCTACAGAGAATGTCATTAAAGGAATTCCTGTTAATTCCACAATGCGGTTCACATAGTTTTGTGCATTTTTTGGCAGTTCATCGAAAGAACGTACCCCTGTAATGTCTTCTGTCCATCCTGGAAGTTCTTCAAAAATTGGCTCACATTCCTCAAGAACATGAAGGCTGGCAGGATATTCTGTAATGATTTCATCTTTGTATTTATAAGCAGTGCAAATTTTTACTGTCTCTAAACCTGTTAATACATCTATGGAGTTTAAAGCTAAATCCGTAATGCCTGATACACGGCGAGAATGGCGCACAACTACTGCATCAAACCAGCCGACACGACGAGGACGACCAGTTGTTGTACCATATTCACGGCCGATTTCACGGATATGATGGCCAATTTCATCAAACAATTCAGTTGGGAACGGACCGTCGCCTACACGGGATGTATAAGCTTTGCAAACGCCTACAACTCTTGAAACATGAGAAGGACCAATTCCTGTACCTGTTGTTACACCGCCTGCTACCGGATTGGAAGATGTTACGAACGGATATGTTCCGTGGTCCACATCCAACATAACTCCTTGAGCACCTTCAAATAATACGCGTCCGCCTTTGTCTAAAACGTCGTTTAATACTTTTGATGTATCTGTTACATAATCTTTGATTTGTTGGCCATATCCATAATACTCTTCAAAAATATCTTCAAATTTTAGGCCTTCTACCTCGTAATATTTTTCAAATAAACGGTTTTTCTTTTCGAGATTTTCTCTCAATTTTTGTTCAAATACTTCTTTATCCAATAAATCAGCAATGCGGATTCCCATGCGGGCAATTTTATCTTGATAGCATGGACCAATTCCTTTGCAAGTTGTTCCAATTTTTTTGTCGCCGCGGGCTTCTTCTTCCACTTTATCTTGATAAATATGATAAGGGAGAATAACATGAGCACGGTTGGAAATTCGTAAATTCGATGTATCAACACCGCGTTCTTGCAAACCTTTCAGCTCATTTACTAATGATTTCGGATTGATGACCATTCCATTGCCCATTACAGATGTTTTTTCTTTATAAAAAATGCCGGATGGAATTAAATGCAATTTATATGTTTCTTCGCCAATTTTAATTGTATGTCCAGCATTGTCACCGCCTGAATAACGAGCAATTACATCCGCCTTTTTTGAAAGGAAGTCGGTAATTTTCCCTTTTCCTTCATCTCCCCATTGAGTTCCAACAACAACAACTGAAGTCATTTCAGCACCTCCGCGCATTATGCGTCCTATTATCAAACAGATTCATTTTACAGTGAAATAGGTTATTCGTCAATGTATTCCGGTAAAAAACACGAACAAATTGTATACCAATAAATTGATTGTTCGTGTTTTCGGGAGTATATTATTATGAGGCTTTTTTCTTTATTATGCATGAATGGGCTCTTGCCGCTGAGACCAATCAATATTTAAAAATTTATTAAACTCTTTTTTAAAGGCAAGTGTCACTGTTCCTGTTGGACCATTCCGTTGCTTTGCAATAATAATTTCAATCATATTTTTATTTTCTGTTTCTTTATCATAATAATCATCGCGATAAAGGAAGGCAACAATATCCGCATCTTGCTCAATACTTCCGGATTCACGAATATCGCTCATCATCGGCCGCTTATCTTGTCGTTGTTCCACTCCACGGGATAGCTGGGATAATGCAATGACCGGCACATGCAATTCACGGGCCAAAGCTTTTAGTGAGCGGGATATTTCAGACACTTCCTGCTGACGGTTTTCGCCGCGTCTTCCACTTCCCTGGATTAATTGCAAATAATCGATAACGATCATTCCCAGTCCTTTTTCTTGAGCGAGTCTGCGGCATTTTGCCCGAATTTCATTTACGCGGAGTCCTGGCGTGTCATCAATGTAAATGCCCGCATTGGATAGCGTGCCCATGGCTATGGTTAATTTGCTCCAATCTTCAGGAGAAAGAGCCCCAGTTCTTAATACTTGCGCATCGATATTTCCTTCTGCACAAAGCATCCGCATCACTAGCTGCTCCGCCCCCATCTCGAGGGAGAAAATTGCTACATTTTCCCGCGCTTTAACTGCTACATTTTGAGCAATATTTAAAGCAAAAGCGGTTTTCCCCACTGATGGACGGGCTGCGACAATAATCAAATCATTCCTTTGAAATCCTGCCGTCATGCGGTCTAAATCTGTAAAACCTGTCGGAATGCCTGTAACTTCTCCAGTTCGGTTTTGAAGCTGTTCAATTTTGTCGTAGGTTTGAACAAGAACATCCTTCACGTGTTTGAAATCGCCGGCGTTTTTCCGATTGGCAACTTCCATGATTTTTCTTTCAGCTTCAGATAATAGTTCTTCGACTTCATCTTCCCGCGTAAAACTATCTTCAACGATTTTGGTTGCCGTGCGGATTAATCTTCGTAAAATAGACTTTTCTTCTACAATTTTTGCATAGTAGCTGACGTTCGCAGCTGTAGGAACAGCATTCGCCAACTCCATCAAATAGGAGAGACCACCAACATCCTCAAGCTCTTTTCTTGCTGAAAGCTCCTCCGTTACAGTCACCACATCAATGGCACTACCCTTGTCGCTTAAATCAAGCATCGTTTGGAAAATTTTTTGATGGGCAATGCGATAGAAATCTTCCGGAACTAAAATTTCTGATGCGGTAACTAACGCTTGCGGATCTAAAAATATGGCGCCAAGAACGGATTGCTCCGCTTCATGGTTATGTGGTGGAACGCGATCGATTAGATCACTCATTAAATTTCGCTCCTTATTCTTCCTTCACATGGACTTTTAAAGTCGCTTTTACTTCCGGATGTAATTTTACCGGTACGTTCGTTATACCTAATGAGCGAATGCCTTCATTGCATTCCATTTTTCTTTTATCCACTTTAATACCAAATTGTTTTTGCAAGCTTTCTGAAATTTGTTTTGTTGATACAGAACCGAATAGGCGTCCGCCTTCCCCAGCTTTTGCTTTGATTTCTAGTGTGATGCTTTCCAATTTCTCTTTTAATTCTTTTGCTGCCTGTAATTCTTGGGCTGCAAGTTTTTGTTCATGCTTTTTCTGCGCTTCTAAACGGCTTAACGCTTCTTTTGTCGCTTCAATTGCCAGCCCTTTTTTAATTAAATAGTTTTGTGCATACCCATCTGCAACGTTTTTTACTTCTCCTTTTTTTCCTTGGCCTTTTACATCTTTTAAAAATACAACTTTCATTCTTCCTTGCTCCCTTCCAGTGTTTCAATAATGGCTTTTTTCAATAATGATAAAGCTTCGTCAATGGTTTCAACATCCAATTGGCAGGCGGCATTTGTTAAATGGCCACCGCCGCCTAATTTTTCCATAATCACTTGCACATTGACATCGCCCAATGACCGGGCGCTGATTCCTATTAATCCATCTTGACGATGAGCAATGACAAACGAAGCATTGACATCTTTCATTGTAAGCAAAATATCCGCTGTTTGGGCAATTAATACAGAATCGTACTCTTTCTCTTCTTCTCCGTGGGCAACGGCAATTCCTGGATAGACAAAGCGAACGTTTTGAATAATCTTTGACCGTTCAATAAATGTTTCGATGTCTTCTTTTAATAATCGTTGCACGAGCACTGTGTCGGCTCCGTATGTTCTTAAATAAGACGCTGCTTCAAAGGTTCTCGCCCCAGTTCTCAACGTAAAACTCTTAGTATCAACAATGATTCCGGCAAGCAGTGCAGTCGCTTCCAATTTTGTAAGTTTTTCATCATCCGGCTGATATTCCAATAGCTCAGTTACAAGTTCGGAAGTAGAGGAAGCGTAAGGCTCCATATAAACAAGCGTCGAATTGTTGATGAATTCTTCACCCCGTCGATGATGGTCAATGACAACAATTTTTTCAAATCGTTTTAATAATGTTTCATCAACAACAAGTCTCGGGCGGTGGGTATCGACTACCACTAATAACGATTTTTCAGTCATGATGCTTAAAGCTTCATCGGGTGAAATAAAAAACTTTTCTAATTCCGATTCCTTTTTAATTTCTTTCATCAGCCGCTCAACGCTGCCGTTTAATTCATCAAAATCAATAACAATATAGCCTTCCACTTTGTTCATTTGAGCCATTTTTCTAACTCCGATTCCTGCTCCAATTGAATCCATATCTGGATTTTTGTGACCCATGATAAAGACAAAATCACTATCTTGAATCAAATCTTTAAGAGCATGGGAAATGACGCGGGCTCGAACCCTTGTGCGTTTCTCAACCGGATTTGTTTTACCGCCATAGAATTTTATTTTTCCGTTAGGCTGTTTAATGGCTACTTGGTCGCCGCCTCGGCCCAGCACTAAATCTAAACTTGACTGAGCCAATTCCCCAAGTTCAATCAATGATGGAGAACCAGCGCCAATTCCAATACTTAACGTAAGGGAAAGGTTCTTCTTCGCTGTCTTTTCACGGACATCATCTAAAATGGAAAATTTCTTTTTCTCCAATTCATACAATGTCGCTTCATTTAAAACAGCTAAAAAGCGGTCTGTATTAATTCTTTTTATATAAATATCGTGTTCTTCTGCCCAATCGTTAATGATGGATGTCACCGTCGAACTCGTCATGCTTTTTGTTTGGTCATCCATCGCTTGGGTAATATCATCATAATTATCAATGAATAGAATGGCGATAACTGGACGATTATCATGATATTGTTTTTCTATTGCTACTTGCTCTGTTACATCGAGAAAATATAATAACTTTTCTTCTTTTTTATAAATGACTTTAAATTTTCGATCTTGTATGGTTACAATGCTATGTTTTTTCTCATCGGATTTTCTTATATTTTGCAATTCATCGGATAAAAGGAACAAATCTTGGCCTGTCAATGTAGGCAGTTCCATTAGCCGAGTCATGTAAGGATTTGCCCATTCGATTTCAAATTTATCATTGATTAATACCACTCCGATAGGCATTTCCAATAGGGCTTCCTGACCCACTTTTTTCATTCGGAAGGCTAATGATTCGATATATTTCTCTACCGTAATATGAAAAATTTTTTCTTTTCGCCAATCATGGATAAGAATAATCGCCACTAACAATGTAAACACTGCTCCAACCCATACGTTCAGACTAAATAGTCCAACAATCCCCACTACCCCAAAAAAAGCTAAATGAAGAAGTAGATATATGATTCTCCGCTTCCTGTAAGCATCCATGTAATCAGCCCCTTACTTCCGAATCTTCCCTGACACGTATGAGCGAATATCGAAACCTAAATCTAAAATTCCTATAAGCATCATAAAATTATACAGAGGAATAGCAAAAACCGTTGCTAACCCCTTTATAAATTTAGGTGCTCGATAAGCATCCAATACAAAGTGCAGGAAAGATACACCTTGAATTGTCAACAACATCCATAACACTACGGAAAAATTTAATATAACTACATAAAGTGATGTTCCTATTTCAGGGCGACCAAACAATTGAATCGTTAATACAATTAAATAGATCCATAAAATCGTACGAGGCAAGCGTAAATCTTTAAAAGGACTAAATTTTGGAACAGTGATGCCAAATCGTTTTAAAATAGGCAAATTAATTGAAATTAAGAGAAAGGCGAAGAAGAATACAGCAATCGTTACTGATGCAGGAATAGCCATTTCCATATTTTGAAACATTAAATTCAATGCTTCTTCTGTTATCGCCGACTCGCCGGTAAGATTTTCGGCGATCTTAAAAGATTCCATATAACTATCCCGCATTAATTGGAAAGATTCTTTGATAAAATCTAGATTAAATAGTCTAACAGAAATGACATATTGAATTGCAAAAGTAATTAAGAGCGAAAGTCCAGTCGCCATAAATAAATAGGCTTTGCTTTTCTTTGTTCGCAGCACATCTCCCATGACAACGCCGCATACAGCAAAAATCATGGAAAATGGCAAAATGATAATTCCACCAAAGAAAAAGGTAATGATACATCCAAGCACTCCTAATAAGATGGAAGATGCTCGATTATATTTTGCACTATACCAAGCCAGTGGCAATGGAGCAAACATTGTCGCCACGAAGCTTATAATTGGTACATAATATGCAATTGCAATAAGAATAGCAAATATCGCAATCATCATTGCGCCATGTGTAAGCCTTTGCGTTTGATTGTTCGGCATGAGATACCTTCCTTTTTTACAATTCAATAAATCTTTACATTCGTATATTGTACCATTTTTTATATAGTAGGACAAAATTACGAGAAAGCAAAACCCATTTTAGAGAAAATTATTAAAATCATCTAACCAAAAGATTAGAAAATGTGATGAGCATGAAAAAATTTTTTTATTGATTTTATTCCGCTGTTTGCAGTTCTTTTGGAGCGATTGAATGGAGGAGGTAAACGAACTAAAAAAATAGTATTCGCACCAAATGGGGAAGTAAACGAACTAAAAGGGGGCGCATCCGCACTAAAGGGTGAGGTAAACGAACTAAAAAAGGTTGCATCCGCACTAAAGGGTGAGGTAAACGAGTTCCAGACAAAAAAACCAACAAAAGCGAATTCGCCTTTGTTGGTTCTATTTATGAATTATTTATCTTCCGCTACGAATGGAAGAAGTGCCATGATACGAGCGCGTTTAATTGCTGTAGTTAATTTGCGTTGGTATTTCGCACTTGTGCCAGTTACGCGGCGAGGAAGAATTTTTCCACGTTCAGAGATGAATTTTTTTAGTAAATCTACATCTTTATAGTCGATGTGTGTAATGTTATTTGAAGTAAAGTAGCAAACTTTACGGCGTTTACGACCTCCGCGACGTTGTGCCATTTATTTTCCCTCCTTTTTATATTAGGTTTTCCGTTATCCGAATACCTTAGAACGGTAAATCGTCTTCCGAAACTTCAATTGGACCTTTGCTTGAAGCAAATGGGTCTTCATCAACACGTGTATAATTCGGCTGATTTTGAGGAGGTTGACTTGGGAATGGTGCGCCAAATGGATCTGGTTGCGGACTACCGTATGGAGGTTGACTTGCACCATAGGATGGTTGTCCACCCGGAAATTGTTGGCTCTGTGCACTTCTTGGTTCCAAAAATTGCACGGAATCCGCTACGACTTCCGTTGTATAAACACGTTTGCCATCTGTACCCTCGTAACTGCCTGTTTGGATGCGTCCATCAATTCCGATGAGGCTTCCTTTTCTCATGTAGTTTGCGAGGTTCTCAGCTTGTTTTCGCCATGCTACACAACTAATGAAATCTGCTTCTCTTTCACCCTGTTGGTTCGTAAATGTACGATTTACAGCAACCGTAAAACGGGTTACCGGTACTCCACTTGGCGTGTATCGCAATTCCGGATCTTTCGTCAGCCTACCGACCAATACGACACGATTTATCATTTGACAACCTCCTCTTCAGCATTAAATTCTCACCAGATTATTCTTCGTCACGAACTGCGATATGACGAATAATGTCTTCGTTAATGTTCGCTAAACGGTTGTATTCATCGATTGCTTTTGCTGGAGCATTTACTTTCACGATATGGTAGATACCCTCGCGATATTTTTTAATTTCGTAAGCAAGACGACGTTTGCCCCATTCTTTTGATTCGATGATTTCCGCACCGTTAGAAGTAAGAATTTCATCAAAACGTTGAACTAAAGCTTTTTTGCTTTCTTCTTCAATGTCAGGGCGGATAATGTACATTAATTCATATTTTCTCATCGCATTTTGCACCTCCTTATGGACTTTGGCTCTCCTTTATTTCAAGGGAGCAAGGAGTAAATTCTATTACTCACATCTTTGAATTCTAACATATACTTTTATGAATCGCAACTAACATTGAATCGTTGGAAGCGATTTTCTAGGTTTCTTGATTTCGATATAATGGTGAAAAGGGGTTGAAGTTGTGCGATGGAAGAAAAAGAACCAAGGATTATTGAACTAAATCTCATGAGAATTGCAAAAGTGAATTTTTGGTTAACCATTTTATTAAGTATTCTTTTTTTAGCAGCCAACAGTATGATTCATGGACAGTTTCATTTTCATATAACGTTTTGGAATTTCATGCTATTTCTTACGGGATATTTTGTACTGATTATTTTGCACGAATTATTTCATCAAATTGGATTTGTAATTTTTGGGAAAGCTAAGTGGAAGCAGTTGGATTATGGGATTAATACAAAGCTCGGGGTCGCTTATGCCACAACAAAAAAACCTTTGCCCAATCATGCGATGAAAAAAGCGTTAATGCTGCCCTTTTGGACAACAGGGATGATTCCTTCGATAGCCGGGTTTATTTGCAATAGTCAATTATTGGTTTTATTAGGGGCTTTTTTAATAGCGGGCGCGGTTGGTGATTTTTATATGTATAGAGAACTTCGAAAATTCCCTAAAGATGCCCTTGTAAAAGACGATCCTCTACTCCCTAAACTGTATGTGTATCAATAAAAAAGTGGAATTTACGAAGAAGAGATTATTCCCTTCTTGACGTAAATTCCACTTTATTGATTGCATTATACATTGAATCGGAATAACATGATATCGCCGTCTTGCACGACATAGTCTTTTCCTTCTAAACGGACTTTACCTTGTTCTTTTGCTTGTTGCATGGAACCAGCCGCAACTAAATCCTCAAAGGAAACTGTTTCTGCTCGGATGAAGCCGCGTTCGAAGTCAGAGTGGATGATTCCTGCACATTCCGGAGCTTTCATTCCTTTTTTAAATGTCCAAGCGCGGACTTCTTTTTCACCAGCCGTAAAGTATGTGGCAAGACCAAGTAAATCATAAGCAGCGCGAATGAGTTGGTCTAATCCAGATTCCTTAATGCCTAATTCTTCAAGGAACATTTTCTTTTCTTCATCATCCAGTTGGGCAATTTCTTCTTCAATTTTTGCGCAAACAGTGATGACCTTGGATCCTTCTGCTTCTGCATAAGCGCGGACTTGTTTTACATATTCATTTTCATCCGCATTGGCCACATCCTCTTCTGATACGTTGGCCACATAAAGCATTGGTTTTAATGTTAATAAATTTAATCCTTTGATGATTTTCTTCTCATCTTCCGTTAATTCTACAGAGCGGGCTGGCTTTTCACTTTCAAGAGCTTCTTTCACTTTTAATAAAACTGCTTCTTCCGCCACCGCGTCTTTATCTTTTTGTTTAGCGATTTTGCTTACTCTTTGAAGTCTTTTATCTACCGATTCTAAGTCTGCTAAAATCAACTCTAAGTTAATTACCTCAATATCGGCGATTGGATCAACTTTCCCAGCAACGTGGGTGATGTTTTCATCTTCAAAACAACGAACTACTTGGCAAATCGCATCCACTTCGCGAATATGGGAAAGGAATTTATTTCCCAATCCTTCACCTTTAGAAGCGCCTTTTACGATTCCCGCAATATCTGTAAATTCAAAAGAAGTTGGCACTTTCTTTTGAGGTTTTACAAGCTCTGTTAATTTGTCTAATCGTGGGTCTGGTACATCTACAACGCCAACGTTTGGATCAATCGTTGCAAACGGATAGTTGGCAGCAAGAGCCCCTGCTTTTGTAATAGCATTAAATAATGTAGACTTTCCGACGTTTGGCAGACCGACAATTCCAGCTGTTAGTGACATCGACTCACTACCTTTCTTATATGAAACATAACTATTATTTTTTACACTAGGAATAATTATATTTTCTAAATGCAAATTAAGCAATGAATGTTCTTGAAACCTTGAATAAACCCGTGCTGGTTCGAGTTTTTTGATTGAAATTCATTACTAACTTAGTCAATAAAAGCAACTAACCTTTCCATTAATACAAAAATTAACTCTGAACTAACTTGTTAAAATTTTCATAAAAATTGTTGACAAATAATTTAGATTATGTATATTTATAGACATACGAATAATATTAATTTAACCATAATACTGATACCCTGCTCCAATACAATACCATGGGCAGGGTTTTTTTTATATAAACAAAGGGGTGAAAATGTGAAAAAAAGTGTTGCCATAATTGTTGACGGTCAATTTTTATTGCATCGCTTAAAAGATGCATTAGGATTGTCAAAATATCCGGATGCTACAGTCATCAAGAAATTCCTGTATAATTTGATTATTGAAGAAGAAGAAATATATCGAATATTTTTTTATCAAGGAGAACCAAGTAAACAAAAATCCACAAAACCTATTTCAAAAGAAGAAATTGAATTTAAAGATTCTGAAACAGCTATCTTTTTCTCCAATCTTTTGAATGATTTAGCTAAACAAGAATTAATTGCAGTGAGAGTTGGGGAAACACAGTTTAGAGGTTGGAAATTATAGAAATGGGTAGAAAAGAAAATATTAGAAGACGATTTCAATGAAACTTTAACGGATGATCATTTTACACCAGATTTCCAACAAAAAGGTGTTGATATAAAAATCGGCTTGGATGTAGCTTGGTTATCAAGTAAGTCGTTAGTTGACAGAATTATTTTAATCACAGGAGATTCAGATTTTGTTCCTGCAATGAAGTTTGCAAGACGTGAAGGCTTACAAGTGATTTTGGTTAAAATCGGTCCAAAACATATCAATGAATCTTTAGAAATACATAGTGATTTTATTAGAACTTATAGCAATCAAGATGTACTAGAAATTTGTCTATATTCTACTCACATTAAGTCATAATTTCACATAGAATCTATTTTATTGAAATCTCATAAAACCCAAATTCATCAAAAAACTAAGTGAAAAAGAGGCTGGGACATAAACAAAAAATGAAAGGGGCAGTTGAAAGAGTTTTGATAAAAAATTGATATAACTAAAAATTGATTGGAGTGACGGGGCGACTCCTGCGACGAGCCCTCTCGAGACCACGAGGAGCGAAGTAATGAGCTCCGAGGAGGCTCGAGCCGGGCCCGCGGAAAGCGTCCCCGGAACGGAAATCAATTTTAATAACATATCAAAAAAACATCATTTTCTCCTTGGAGAAAATGATGTTTTTTTAGATTTGTCCCAGCCTCTTTTTATTGTTTATTCATTACTGCTTTTCAATAACAGCAGAATCCCCACAGTGAACTACCCCCACTTAATTTTTTAGCGAAAATTTGAAGTGGGGGCTTCCAAAGAAGTTTGACTGCTTTAAGCAATCCTTATTCTTTGAGGCGTGTCCACTTCGCCGCTAGAGCATAAGACACTCAGGTCTACAGCTTTACTTTTCTTTAAGATGTTTAATGCACCATTTACATCAGCATTGATTAGTTTGCCGGACTTTGTTCGATACAAACCTCGCTTAATACGTTTGCCACTGAACTTATATTCTTTTGGATTGTCGGCATTATATTCAGGAATCTCATCGCCGTCAAAAAAGCTGGCTTGGGACGTATATGATTCTTCCTGCTTAAAGAATTCAATGCCGTAAAATTCACAAAGATACTCTAGTTTTTCTTTTATATTACCGAGAGGAATATTGACAAAGTTTTGATTTGTCTTTTTTCCTAGATTCATATTGCGCTGTAATGTTTCACGTCTGATGTGACACAAGTGGCAAGATTATTTAATCCTAAATCAATCGCCAGTGCTTTTTGGTCATTTAATTCTCTTTGATCTTCAGGCATTTCATATTTGTACTGAATCTCAAAGAACCTGGCATGATGTTTAGGAATGATTTCAATCTGCTTAATCTTTTTGTCAAGTAACATAGGCGGAATCGTTATCGTGATAGGCTTATGAGTCTTTTTATACAGATTCGAATACGGTATCGTGAATTTGTTGCCGTCTATACGAATTTGACCAATGATTAGTGAATGAAAACCATCTTTTTTAAGATATTTTGGGATACTGATAGCCTTGTAGTCATATTTGCCTTGTTTGGCTAGTTTTACTAAGCCAAAGAAAGATTTAAAAGCTTCATTAACCTTTTTTAAAATTTGCTGTGCCATGTTGCTATTCAACAGCTTATAGTTTTCGTTCGTTTTTGCAAGATGATAGTTTTTCTCATAATTAAGAAATTCCTTGTGTTCAAAATAGTATTGTCTAACATTATACAATCCGACGTTGTATATGTTCTTGGCAATACGGCACAGTTCTCTAAGAGTCAAGTATTCTTCTTTGGTCAAACCATTTAGCTGTTGTTTGATACAAAAATACATTTTTTCACCTCCCATCTAACTATATTATACTATACTTTACTGAATCTATATTATTTTCAGTAAATATAGTTAAGGCGATTCATCTCCCACTTACTTCGCTTCGCTTCGTTGAAGTGGGAGTCTTCTCGCCTATTGTAGATAAAATCCGTGGAGATTCTTCTTTATTACAAGGTTCTTTTAAAATTATTCTTCCGCTTCTTGAATGACTTTTTTCATTTTTTTTGTAAATTCGCGGCGAGGAAGCAATACACTGTGGCCGCAGCCTTGGCATTTAATTCGTATATCTGCACCCATCCGGATAATTTTCCAAGCATTTGTTCCGCATGGATGTGGTTTTTTCATTTCCACAATATCATTCAATTTAAATGTTTTTGTCTCCATCATTCTCATCTCCCCTTGACAAGGCTCTACTAGAATCATATATCATCATTTTTGGATATGCCATTGGAATTCCATTTTTCTCTAAGATCTTTTTGACATCCCTTCGAATAATCCTTGCGATTCCATAATGTTGTTGAGGTTTTGTTTCGGCAGTAATGCGAATCGTCATTTCCGCCCCCGCCACATTTTGAACCCCAACGAATTTCGGTACATCCACCAACTCCTCATATTTGGAAGGCAGTGTTTTTAAATATTCTGTTATCAATTTTTCCATTTTTTCAACATCTGCTTCAATGCCGACTTGCATATCGATGATGGCTATAGAGTTATTTAAAGAATAGTTGACCACTTCTGTAATTTGTCCATTCGGAATAATATAAACTTCCCCCGTTATACCAATTATTTTCGTCGTTCTTAACCCGATTTCCGTAACGGTCCCCTCTGCAGAGCTTGCCGTATTAATTCGCACATAATCCCCAACGCCAAATTGGTCTTCAAAGATAATGAAAAATCCGGTAATCACGTCTTTGACTAAGTTTTGCGCACCAAAACCGATGGCTAGACCTGCAATCCCAGCTCCAGCAAGTAAACCCGCAACATTAATATTCAGCGAAGATAAAATGCCGATAATGGCCGCAAAGTACACAATATAAGACAGCACGCTTTGGGACAGTTTTAAAAGGGTTTTTTGCCTTCTCTCTGAATAATTAAGCGGCGCCTTCATACGCAGCTTAAAAAATCGCGCAATTATGCGTTTTCCTATAAATACTACAAGGTAAGAAACAACTAAAATTGCAGTAATTTTTATGGAAGCAACAATCACAAAATCCCAAAACTGTTCACTTGAAAAATAATCCCAAATTATTTGGGTAATATTGACAATATCCTTCGTTTCCTTTTGAACCGTTTCTACAATTTCTATGCTATCTACATTATCTACCGCCATTTTTCCACCTCAAGAATAGAAAAGTAAATTAATGGTTATACTTCTAAAAAATATTATAGACATCATAACAAAATCATATAAGAAAGTGGGAATCGTATGCAGAATACTCCTCAAGAACCATTAAAAATGACGATTCATTATGAAGAAGCAGGAGCTGTCTGGCGTTTAAGCGATTTGTTTTTAGAACATATCCCTTTTGACCATGAAAATCTAGTATTTTGTTGTATCGGCACCGACCGCTCAACCGGCGATGCTTTAGGTCCATTAACCGGAAGCATTCTATCCAACTCCCAGTTTCCATTTCGAATCATCGGCACTTTAGAAAATCCTCTTCATGCTATCAATTTAGCACTTACCGTTGAGGAATTACAACAAATGACTACTACGCCCTTTGTCGTTGCGATAGATGCCTGCCTTGGAAGACAAAAAAGCATTGGTCAAATTATTGTCGAACAGGGACCACTATTTCCTGGAAAAGCAGTTAATAAAGAATTACCTCCCATCGGCGACATTTCCATTAAGGGAGTTGTCAACGTGGGAGGATTTTTGGAAATGCTTGTATTACAAAATACCCGTTTACACATCACTTATTCAATGAGCCATAAAATTGCCCGCGCTCTTTCCCTTGCTTATCAACGCCATTTATTGAAAAGGAAAGAGTATGGCAATCATGACCGCAACGACCACAATGCCCGGGAGCAAATTCGCTACTCGAATTTTGGTTAATCCGGCAATATTTAGTCCAATGGCTAATATCATAACGCCGCCCGTTGCTGTCATTTCTTGAATAAAAAGATTTAACGCTTCTTCAGGTATATATTTGCTTATAAGGCCCGAAAAAACTGCAATGAATCCTTGATAGAAAAATACTGGAAAAGCTGATAATAGCACGCCCATTCCTAATGTAGATGTCAAAATAATGGAAGTAAAACCGTCAATAATTCCTTTTGTAATCAGCACATCATGGTCATTTCTTAAACCGCTGTCCAAGGCGCCGATAATGCCCATTGAACCGATGACAAAAATGAGGGATGCTGTAATAAATCCCTCTGCTATGTTGCTATTGGACTCTTTATTTTTGGTGATTTTTGATTCCACCCATTTTCCAAACCGATTGAATAATGAATCCAAGTCAATCCATTCACCGATTACGGCGCCAACAACTAAGCTAATAATTAAAATGATGAAATTATTTGATTCTAATCCCATTTGGATGCCAAGCAGCGCAACAGCTAAACCGATAATCGATAAAGTGGTATTTTTCATTTTTTCCGGCATATTTCCTAAAAACCGCCCAATGATAGAACCAATCATAATTAATAATGCATTGACCGCTGTTCCAAATAATATCATGTAAATGTCCTCTTTCTTCTAAATAAATGTGGAGTAAACTTCTATTTCAGCAAAAAACATCATTTTAGGTTAGGAAACATTCCTAAAATGATGTTTGATTCCGTATTTCTACAATTCTTCATGATCTAACTTTAAAATTTCCAAAATGCGTTCCAAGTCATCTTCTGAATAAAATTCAATCTCAATTTTTCCTTTATTTTTTGTTTTCTTTATTTGAACATTTGTTCCAAATAATTCTCTTAATTGTGATTCTGTTGCTTGTACAAAAATATCTTTTTTCTGCGTTTTTTTTGTTTCACGTGAAACATTTTCGTTTAATTGTTTAATTAATGCCTCCAACTGGCGGACATTCAAGGATTGACTTACCGTTCTTTTTGCAACTTCAATTATTTTTCTTTTATTTTTTAAACCGAGCAAAGCTCTTCCATGCCCCATGGAAAGCTGTCCCTCATTTACCATTTGCCGCACTTCTTCCGGCAATTGCAGTAACCGGATCATGTTAGTGATATGAGGACGGCTTTTCCCTAATCGTTTAGCTAAATCATCTTGGGTAAAATTTAATTTTTCAATTAGATTTTGGTAGGCTTCTGCCTCTTCAATCGGCGTTAAGTCTTCTCTTTGTAAATTTTCTAAGATTGCTAGTTCCATCATCTGCTCTTCTGTCATCTCTTTAATGATTGCGGGAATTTCTTGTAAATTTGCTAGTTTAGCTGCTCTATATCTGCGCTCACCTACAACAATTTCATATTTCTTTCCTTTTTTCCGTACGACAATTGGTTGAATAATGCCATGCTCCCTAATCGATTGAGCCAATTCCTCAATCGCTTCATCATCAAATTTCTTGCGTGGTTGAAACGGATTTGCTACTAGTTTTTGCAATGGAATTTTCTCAACGTGTTCTTCTTTTTGAATAGATTCCAACGCTTCAGAAGGAAATAGAGCTCCAATCCCTTTTCCTAAGCCTTTAGCCATTTTTAATCACTTCCCTTGCCAACTCTAAATACACTTCAGCGCCACGTGATTTCGGATCATAGATGATAATTGGTTCTCCATGACTGGGGGCTTCGCTTAAACGCACATTCCGAGGAATAATAGTTTTATACACTTTATCTTGGAAATATTTTTTTACCTCTTCAATGACTTGGAGCCCCAAATTTGTACGGGCATCTAACATTGTCAACAATACGCCGTCAATTGTTAATGTCGGATTCAAATGTTTTTGGACTAATCTTACCGTAGATAATAATTGACTAAGACCCTCTAAGGCGTAATATTCACATTGAACGGGAATTATGACTGAATCGGAAGCTGTTAAAGCATTGATTGTTAACAAGCCTAATGATGGTGGACAATCTATAATGATGTATTCATAATCATCTTTAATCTCTTCCAATGCGTGTTTTAAACGCACTTCCCTGGAAATTGTGGAAACTAATTCGATTTCTGCACCGGCTAAGGAAATGGTAGCTGGTATGACGTATAAATTTTCCACTTTCGTTTGTTTTATCACGTTTTTTACATCTTCATCATCAATCAGTACATCATAAATACAGCTTGATGTTTCACCTTTATTAATGCCGACTCCGCTGGTTGCATTTCCTTGAGGATCGATGTCAATTAGCAATACTTTTTTTCCTAAATAAGCAAGGCAAGCGCTCAAATTCACAGATGTTGTTGTTTTGCCAACACCGCCTTTTTGATTGGCGATTGCTATAATTCTTCCCAATTTTGTGCACCTGCTTTCATCTTTATCAAAATGTTGAATTGATTGTCTTTTATTTATCTCTTTCATTCTATCAAATTTATATTCAAGTTGTATTCTCTAATACTTATAATTTTTTCAAAAAATATAGAAAAATTGGCCGTCTCTTATTTTTTAGAGACGACCTATCGTTTCACATGGAACAATCAAGATTTTTTCTTAGGTATTTTCACAATGATTTGATAATAATCATCTGTATCTTCTTCTTCCGTTTTTATACGAATACCGCTTTTTGACACCATCGATAATGATTGCTTGATAGTATTTAATGCAATGCGGATGTCTTTGCTGATCGCTTTTCGCTTCGGTTTTGTCTTTTTCTCTTCCTCTTTTTCATCTGATTTGTTTAATTGTTGTATATACTCTTCAAGTTGGCGAACGTTCCAATCATTTTCTTTAATTAAATCAACCAATTGATTTTGCAATTCTTCTTCTTTCACACTAATTAAAGCTCTTGCATGCCGCTCAGTAATTTCCCGCTTCAATATGGCATCTTGCACATACTTTGGCAGTTTTAATAATCTTAATTTATTTGCAATGGTGGACTGCCCTTTTCCTAGGCGTTGAGCTAGCGCTTCTTGTGTTAAGTGATGAAGTTCAATTAATTGCTGATAAGCTAGTGCTTCTTCAATGGCTGTCAATTCTTCCCGCTGCAAATTTTCAATTAAGGCAATGGAAGCTGTTTCTTTATCGTTCAAATCCCGGACAATGGCAGGAACTTCCGTCCAATTTAATTTTTTGATCGCACGATAGCGTCTTTCTCCTGCAATAATTTCATATCGGTTATCTTCTAAACGCCGAACAACGATGGGCTGAATAACACCATGTGTATGAATCGTTCTCGATAATTCTTCTATTTTTTCTTCATCAAAAATAGTGCGTGGCTGGTATCGGTTCGGTACGATTTGATCAATCGGAATTTTGACTACTTTATCTTCCAATTCAATTTCACTTTTTTTTTCAGAAGCTAGTTTTTCCCCGCCCCCAAAAAATCGTGAAAAAGGACTTTTCATTCATTGGCACCACCTTTTGGAAACTATCTGCGCTATATTTTATTATTTAATATTCTATATGAATTGTACAGAGTGTAATAGAAGTAAAATCTATTAAATCGATAAGATAATATCTTATGATTTGCAAAATTTTTATATTTATAGTTTCACGTGGAACGCAGCATAAAACATCGCATTTCTATTTTATTGGCGATTTGTTTGGCACACCAGGTTTTCTCGGATATTTTTTCGGCGTATTTTTGATTTTATTAAATACAAAAATGGTCCGTTCACTATTTTCAATCGGCAAGTGATAATCAAATTTTTCTTTTAATGACGCTCCGAGCACTTGAATTGCTTTTTTAGCTTCTTTATATTCTTCATCGGCTGCAGCCGCTTTTAATGCAAGAAACTGTCCTCCTATTTTTGCTAAAGGAATGCATAGTTCCGCAAGCACATTTAAACGTGCTACAGCTCTTGCTGTGACAATGTCAAATTGTTCACGATACGCAGGATTTTGTCCGAATTCTTCCGCTCTTGCATGAACAAAGCGGCAGTTTCTTAAGTTTAATTGTTCGCTTAAATGATTTAAAAAGGTAATACGTTTATTTAATGAATCCACGATGGTAACCTGTAAATGAGGGAAGCATATTTTTAAAGGAATGCTTGGAAAACCAGCCCCAGCACCAACATCACAAAGGGTTTCCACTTTTGTAAAATCAAAATAAATGGCTGCACTGATAGAATCGTAAAAATGTTTTAAATATACCCCTTCAAAATCCGTAATCGCCGTTAAATTCATTTTTTCGTTCCATTCAACAAGAATTTCAAAGTATTTTCGAAATTGTTCAATCTGCGTTTCGTTCAACTCAATTCCATTGTTTTTTAAGCTTTGGATAAAAAGTTGCTCGTTCATTTTTTACTCCTTTTCATTCGAAGTGTTTTATATACAAATAAGCGTTCGAGAAAAGAAGCTCGAACGCTTATTTTGTTATGAATTGCTGATCCTTTTAATTTTCCCTTGTTCAATGTATACAAGCAAAATGGAAATATCGGCTGGATTGACTCCGGAAATGCGCGATGCTTGAGCAATTGTTAATGGACGCACTTCTTTTAATTTTTCGCGGGCTTCCGATGCTAAGTTCGGCACATCATCATAATCAATATCTTCAGGTATTTTTTTGCTTTCTAATTTATGAAGTCTTTCTACTTGCTGCAATGCCTTTTGGATATAGCCTTCATATTTGATTTGGATTTCCACTTGCTCTTTTACTTCTTCACTTAATTCTTCTTCCGGCGGAGTCAGTGATGCCACTATGTCGTAATTCATTTCAGGACGTTTCAACAAGTCCGCCGCACGAATTCCATCTTTTAGTTCAGACCCTCCAACTGAACGAATCACTTCCTGCGTTTTTTCGTTTGGCTTGATGATCACTTCACGGAGACGCGCCATTTCATTTTCGATTTGTTCTTTCTTTTTCAAGAATCTTTGATAACGTTCTTCTGAAATTAAACCTACTTTATAACCAATCTCTGTTAAACGCAAGTCTGCATTGTCATGGCGAAGAAGCAAGCGGTATTCTGCTCGGGATGTCAATAAACGATAAGGTTCATTCGTACCTTTTGTCACTAAATCATCGATTAATACGCCGATATAAGCTTCTGAGCGTTTTAAAATAAGCTCTTCTTTTCCTAGAATTTTTAATGCTGCATTTAAGCCTGCCATAATCCCTTGGCCAGCCGCTTCTTCATAACCGCTTGTACCATTGATTTGACCCGCTGTATAAAGATTTTTAATTCGTTTTGTTTCAAGGGTTGGCCACAATTGAGTAGGGACAATCGCATCATACTCAATTGCATATCCAGGGCGCATCATTTGAGCATTTTCCAAACCAGGAATGGAAGCAATCATTTTTAATTGAATATCTTCCGGCATGCTCGTTGACAATCCTTGCACGTAAACTTCATCCGTTTCTCGCCCTTCTGGTTCAATAAAAATTTGGTGGCGAGGTTTATCGTTAAAACGAACGACTTTCGTTTCAATGGAAGGACAATATCTTGGACCAGGCCCTGTAATAAGACCCGTAAACATTGGCGCTTTATCTAAATTGCTGTTGATAATTTGGTGAGTTTCCGGTGATGTATATGTTAACCAACATGGAATTTGGTCCATAATATATTCCGTCGTTTCATAACTGAATGCTCTTGGCACGTCGTCTCCAGGTTGGATTTCCATTTTACTATAGTCGACAGTTCTACCATTTAAACGAGGAGGTGTTCCCGTTTTAAAACGGACAATATCAAAACCTAATTCTTTCAATTGGTCAGCAAGCTTGATGGAAGGCTGCATATTGTTAGGTCCGCTTGAATATTTAATATCGCCGATAATAATTTCACCGCGCAAATACGTACCTGTTGTTAAAATGACCGCTTTTGCTCGGAAAACTCCGCCTGTTCTTGTAACGACCCCTTTTACTTCTCCATCTTCTATAATCAATTCTTCTACTAATGCTTGCTGAATTTGGAGATTTTCCTGTTGTTCCAGGATTCGTTTCATTTCCCGCTGATATAATACTTTATCTGCTTGAGCTCTCAACGCCCGAACGGCCGGTCCTTTTCCTGTGTTTAACATCCTCATTTGAACGTGGGTTCTATCAATGACTTTTGCCATTAATCCACCCAATGCGTCAATTTCACGAACAACAATGCCTTTTGCAGGACCTCCAATGGATGGGTTGCAAGGCATAAAAGCGATATTTTCTAAGCTGATTGTTAGCATTAGGGTTTTTGCCCCTAATTTTGCAGCGGCATGGGCTGCTTCAACGCCAGCATGACCTGCACCGACTACAATGACATCATACATTCCAGCTTCATAATTTGTCATGCCGAAAAAATCTTCCCTTCTATTTGTAAGTTTCCATTTATTTTCCTAAACAGAATTGCGAGAACAATTGATCAATCAAACTTTCGTGCACTGTGTCGCCGATGATTTCACCAAGCAATTCCCAAGTTCTTGTTATGTCAATTTGAACAATATCGACAGGCACCCCGGCTTCTGCTGATTCGATTGCATCTTCAATCGCATCCAAAGCCTGCTGCAATACGGAAATATGACGCGCATTGGAAACATACGTTAAATCATCCGGTTCGATTTGCCCTTCAAAGAATAGTTCAGCAATCGCTTCTTCCAACTCCTCTACGCCTTCTTCTTTCAATAAAGAAGTCGTCACAATTTTTCTTCCGTTTGCAAGGTCCTTCACTTTATTTAAATCGATTTTTTGCGGTAAATCTGTTTTATTCACCACAACGATGAAATTCATATTTTGAATGGTTTCAAACAATCGTTCATCTTCTTCTGTCAAAGGTTCTGCCCCGTTTAATACGAGCAAAATCAAGTCTGCTTCTTTTAACACTTGGCGTGATCTTTCTACCCCTATCCGTTCAACGATATCTTCCGTTTCACGGATGCCAGCCGTATCCACTAAACGCAAAGGAACTCCTCGAATATTGACATACTCTTCTATAATATCACGAGTTGTACCCGCTATATCTGTGACAATTGCTTTATTTTCCTGCACCAATGTGTTTAATAACGATGATTTCCCCACATTTGGTCTTCCCAAAATCACCGTTGACAGTCCTTCACGCAGTATTTTTCCTTGGCTGGACGTTTGAAGTAATTTTTTTATTTCCTCCCTCACCCATGTGCACTTTTCAAGCAGCATTGGAATGGTTATTTCTTCTACATCATCGTACTCCGGATAATCGATATTTACTTCCACATGGGCCAGTGTTTCAATCAAGGCTTGGCGCAACTCTTTAATTAACTTTGAAAGTCTTCCTTCCATTTGGTTAAGCGCAATATTCATTGCGCGGTCCGTTTTCGCACGAATTAAATCCATGACGGCTTCAGCTTGCGACAAATCAATCCGTCCATTTAAGAAAGCGCGTTTTGTGAATTCTCCAGGTTCAGCTAATCTTGCACCATTTCTTAATACTAAATTCAACACTCGATTGACAGATACAATACCTCCATGGCAGTTGATTTCAACAATATCCTCTCGAGTAAATGTTTTTGGCGTCCTCATAACTGATACCATGACTTCTTCTACTATTTTTCCCGTTTTCGGATCAATTAAATGGCCGTAATGAATTGTATGGGTTGGCTGGTCTTGCAATTTTTTATTATTTGGCGATTTGAATAGTTTATCCACAATTTGAATGGCTTCATCCCCGCTCAAGCGAACAATGGCAATGGCTCCTTCGCCCATCGGTGTGGATATCGCTGCAATTGTATCTGTTTCCAAATCTTTCACTCCTTTAATTATCCACTTGTGGACAACTCACCGAACTTTCTCACTAACAAAATAGATTAACACAAATTACATTAAATCGAAAGTATAGTACATTATCCACATGTGGATATTTAAAAATTAGATCGTTTGAACATAAAAAAAAGAGATCTATCTTTTCCGATAGATCCCAAAAATTATTATTTCACTGGTTCAATGACTAAATGGCGGTTCGGCTCTATCCCTTCTGAATACGTTTCTACATCTAACCGATTGGCTAAAGCGTTATGAATAATTTTTCTTTCGTACGAAGGCATTGGCTCTAATGAAACTTTTTTGCCTGTTCGAATCGCTCTATCCGCCATTTTCTCAGCTAATTTTTCTAATGCTATTTGACGCCGTTCGCGATAATTTTCTATATCCAATCTCACGGTTACATAGGTTTTGGCATTTTTGCTTACCACTAATTGGGTTAATTGCTGCAATGCATTTAAATTGCTGCCATGTTTTCCGATGAGGAGCGCCGCTTTTTCGCTTTCCAAATTAAAAAGAATCGTTTTTCCTTCTGTTTCTGTTTCGATTTTCAAGTCATGAATCCCCATTGTTTTTGCAATGTCCGTTAAATATTGTTTAGCACTTTCGATTGGATCTAAATAATCTTCTTTGGGTTCATCATTGGATAGTTCTGCATTTTCTATCACGGCTTTGTTTTCTTCAACTGCTTCAACAACTGTTGCTCGTTCTTCTTTTTCTTCCAAAGCCACTTCTTCTTGTGCTTTTGTTTCTTCTTTCGGTTCCATCACAGTGACACGAATTTCCGCCGGACGGGCACCAAATCCTAAAAATCCCTTTTTTGCTTCTTGCAATACTTCAATTTCCACTTGATCACGTGTTACGCCGAGCTTTTGTAACGCTAAGAAAATCGCTTCTTCCTTCGTTGCGCCAGTTTGCGTAATTTGTTTCACTTTTTCAAGCCTCCAGTTGTCGCAGGTTTATCATTTTCTTCTTTCTTTTCCCAAGGTTTTTTATAAATAAATAGATTTTGAACTACTGAAATTATATTTCCGACTACCCAATATAATGATAATGCTGCCGGTAACACCATACCGAACCCAATAATCATAATCGGCATGATATAGAGCATTACCTTCATTTGAGGATTGTCCACTGCTGGACCAGTCATTAATACAATATATTGAATTACCCCGGCTGTAATTGCAAGAATGATACTAGGTTCCGCCAATGGGAAAATGAGAAATGTTCCTAGCTCAAACTCAGGTGTTACATTCATGCGGCTAATCGCATGATACAGTCCGATGATAATCGGCATTTGGATTAAAGCTGGCAAACATCCCATCATTGGATTGACGCCGCTTGTTCTCATCAATTCCATTAATTCTTGTTGATACTTTTGTTGTGTAACCGCATCTTTTGAACTATATTTCTTTTGAAGTTCCTGCATTTGTGGGCGCAATTCTTGCATTTTTTTGGAGCTTTGCACTTGTTTGATTGTCAACGGAAGAATTGCCAATCGAATAATAATCGTTACTGCGATGATTCCTAATCCATAAGATCCAAATACATCAGCGAAATATTTTATAGAGGATACGATTGGCCAGACAATAAATTGATTCCAAAAACCTTTGCTGTCTGATGAAATCGGTTCATTATACTCAGTACATCCGCTAAGTAAAACAGCGGCTAATGATAAAGTGAGTAGTATCCAATATTTTTTTTTCAACGCTCGTCCTCCTACAGTTCTACAGATCTTCTATTCATTACCTTTAGCTATTTTACCATGTTTTTACGTCAATACTCTAGAGTTTTTCCATCCTCAGTCTTCTCAGGTTTGGTGACGCTTACAAAAATCAATTTTCACTTTTTTTACGATTCAACACTTTCGCAATTTTCAATACATGCTCTAAACTTTTTCTTGTTTCGTGATAATTTAATTTGGCCGCTGGTAATCTTGCGATAATAATATAGTCCATATCTTGCCGAATCTCTTCTTTTAACTCTAGAAACACTTGCCGAATATAACGCTTCACTTGATTCCGTGTAACAGCATTCCCAATTTTTTTCCCCACTGAAAGACCAATTCGAAATTCTTTTTGTCCTTCTTTCGGTAAACAATATACAACAAACTGGCGATTAGCGTAAGATTTCCCTTCTTTAAACACCCGTTGAAATTCTTTATCCTTTTTTATCCTCTGGCGTTTTCTCACTCGATCACCTGCTTTTCCATTTCGTTAGTAAATTGAGAAAAAAAAGACCACTGAAAAATCAGTGGACTTATGCTGATAACACTTTTCTTCCTTTACGACGACGTGCTGCTAAAACTTTGCGACCATTTTTTGTGCTCATACGTTTACGGAATCCGTGTTCTTTTTTACGCTTAAGTTTTGATGGTTGATATGTGCGTTTCATCTATATTTACACCTCCAAAAGTGATTATTCTATTTCAAAATTTGCATATAGACTTGAATATTATATAAAAATTACAATCATATTGTCAAATAGCTATTAAAGAAAGCTTGTTCATTTTCAACAACATTATTTTCAAAATTTTTTATAAATTATCCACAATAAATCTGTAGATACTAACAAGATTTTGTGGATAATTTTTTTGTGGATTTTTTTATCCACAATTGTTATAAACAATTTTTACACATAATCATACCTTGTGGAAAAGTAAATTGTGAATACTATCAAGTGTTGTGGATAACTTTATCGAACTATTGAAAATATGCTATTTTTTTGATAGGATATTTGTGCTTTACCTTGTGGAAAAATATCTTGGGAAATATTTTATCCCCAATTGTTAATAACTTGTGGATAAAATTAATCACAACCTATGGAAAAAAGTTATCCACAAGTTGTGATTTTGTGTTTTAATGAATTATGGATGGATTCGTTTTCATAAAATTATTCTTTTTCGATAAAAAATATATTTAGTAAAGGAGTCACAAGCTTGGAACGTTTAGACGAGTTATGGAGCAATGTTCTGGCCCGAGTAGAGCAACAAATTTCAAAACCAAGCTTTGAGACGTGGTTAAAATCTACAAAATTGCTCTCATATAAAGGAAATCAAGTAACCATTGCTGCGCCCACTTCTTTTGCCCGTGAATGGCTTGAAAACCACTATGTCCATTTAATTGCGGGAATTTTAACTGAATTAACCGGGGAAGACTTGTATATTAAATTTGTTGTTCAAAAGGATCAGGACAATGAAGATTTTGATATTCCGGCGCCAGTCATTCAAACCAAATCGAATGAACCTCAGGATAACGCCCATAGCATGCTGAATCCAAAATACACCTTTGATACGTTTGTCATCGGTTCTGGTAATCGTTTCGCCCATGCAGCTTCTCTAGCGGTTGCAGAAGCGCCGGCAAAAGCTTATAATCCGTTGTTTATCTACGGTGGTGTGGGATTGGGAAAAACCCATTTAATGCATGCAATCGGCCATTATGTACTTGAACATAATCCAAATGCTAAAGTAGTGTATTTGTCTTCTGAAAAATTCACAAATGAGTTCATCAATTCCATTCGGGACAACAAGGCTGAGGATTTCCGGAATAAATACCGCAGCGTAGATGTATTGTTAATTGATGATATTCAATTTTTGGCTGGAAAAGAATCAACTCAAGAAGAATTTTTCCACACGTTTAATACATTGCATACTGAATCAAAACAAATCGTCATTTCAAGTGACCGTCCACCAAAAGAAATTCCGACTTTAGAAGATCGTCTTCGCTCTCGATTCGAATGGGGATTGATTACAGACATAGCTCCTCCAGATTTAGAAACTCGTATTGCTATTTTGCGCAAAAAAGCAAAAGCAGATGGACTCGATATACCGAACGAAGTCATGCACTACATAGCGAATCAAATTGATACAAACATTCGTGAACTTGAAGGAGCATTGATTCGTGTCGTTGCTTATTCATCCCTAGTTAATCAAGACATTACCGTAGAATTGGCGCAAGAAGCCTTAAAAGATATCATGCCAAATGCAAAACCAAAAACCGTGACAATCCAAGATATTCAAAAAGTAGTAGGGGAACACTTTAACATTCGTTTGGAAGACTTTACTTCAAAAAAACGTACAAAATCCATTGCTTTCCCTCGACAAGTGGCTATGTATTTAGCAAGAGAATTAACGGATTTTTCTTTGCCAAAAATAGGGGAAGAATTTGGTGGAAGAGACCATACAACGGTCATTCATGCCCACGAGAAGATTGAAAAAATGTTGAAAGAGGATCAACACTTGCAGGAAGAAATTAAAAGAATTCGCAACATGCTTGGTAAATAAGGTTGTGGATAACTTTCTTTTTCTTAACAAAGTTATTCACAATGTATTAACATGTGGATATATTGATGGGAAAGATAAAAACAGCCTTATCCACAAATCCACAACCTCTATTACTATTTCTATTTATTTTTTATTAAAATAATAATTTAATTAAGTGAGGTATGAAGATGAAATTTGAAATCATGCGAGATCGGCTGTTGGATGGACTAAATGACGTAACAAAAGCCATCAGTTCAAAAACAACAATCCCAATTCTCACAGGAATTAAAATTGATGTTAGAAATAATGGGATATTACTTACTGGATCTGATGCAGATATCACCATCCAAACGTTTATACTAACTGAAGAAAATGGAAATCAAATTATCAATATTGTGGAAACTGGCTCCATCGTACTGCAAGCTCGAATGTTTAACGAAATCATAAGAAAATTGCCTACAAACGATGTGGAAATTGAAGTGTTGAATGAATTCCAAACCCACATTCGTTCAGGAAAAACGGAATTCCATTTAATCGGTTTAGATGCATCAGAATATCCGTTGCTGCCTGAAATTTCGAATGAAAATAAATTCGAAATACCGGCGGAATTATTAAAATCCATCATCCGAGAAACTGTGTTTGCTGTTGCGACTAGCGAAAGCCGCCCTGTGCTTACTGGGGTTAATTGGATGATTGAGAACGATGAACTCATTTGCGTGGCAACAGATAGCCATCGATTAGCACGCAGAAAAGTAAAACTTGAAAACTTACCAAGCGACATTGAATCGATTGTCATTCCAGGAAAAAGCCTTAACGAATTAAATAAAATTTTGGATGAAACAAGTAATCCTGTTGAAATTACTATGTCCAATCAGCAAATTTTATTCAAAACAGATCATGTTTTATTTTTCTCCCGCTTACTTGAAGGAAATTATCCGGATACATCGCGTTTAATTCCAAATGAATTTAAAACAAATATTACGGTTGATGGAAAAACATTATTGCAAGCCATTGATCGTGCATCTTTAGTGGCGAGAGAAGACCGGAACAATGTGGTTCGTTTTGAAACATTAGAAAATGATGCAGTAAAAATTTCATCCAACTCTCCTGAAATCGGTAAAGTTGAAGAACAAATCCCTGTCCATTCCATTGAAGGGGAAGAGCTGGTGATTTCCTTTAGTGCGAAATATATGATGGAAGCATTAAAAGCAATCGATGGACAAAGCCAAGAAGTCATTATTCAATTTACTGGTGCGATGCGTCCGTTTATTTTGCGTTCAGTGAATGACGATGCCATCCTTCAGTTGATTTTACCAGTGAGAACTTATTAATTTTAAGGAGTGCAGATTTAGCCCAAACGGCGTATCTGCGCTTTTTTATTGTCTTAAATATCACTTAAATCGATAATTTTACAAAATTATATGTTTTAAAACTATTTTTATGTTTCATTTAGTTGGAAGAAACATTTTAAAAGGTTTGAATTAAAAGCTTTTCGTCAAAAATTAAATTAGGTATCCGTGGCTTTTCTGGCGAATTAGTGAAATTTAAGGTAAGATTAATTGATAGATGTTCGATTAACGGAGGCTGAATTTATTTGAATGAGTTAGTGATCGATACGGAATTTATCACCCTTGGACAGGTGTTGAAAGTTACCAATACAATCAACTCAGGTGGTATGGCAAAATGGTTTTTGGAAGAAAACAATGTATTTGTCAACGGCGAAATTGAAAGACGCCGTGGCCGTAAATTAAGAAATGGCGATGTTGTCAATATACCTGGTTGTGGAAGATACGTAATTGTAAACAAGAACGGAGAAAAGGAATGATTATTGAACGTTTACAACTTACCGATTACCGCAATTATGATTCTCTCAATTTAGAGTTTTCCAAAAAAATCAATGTTTTTATTGGGGAAAATGCTCAAGGAAAAACGAATGTTTTAGAATCCATCTATGTTTTAGCAATGGCCAAATCCCACCGTACAAGCAACGAGAAAGAATTAATACGTTGGGAAAAAGACTATGGTAAAATAAAAGGAGAAATCAAAAAAAGACATGTTAGCTTTCCTTTAGAGCTTTTAATTACTAAAAAGGGCAAAAAAGGAAAAGTTAACCACATTGAACAAACAAAACTGAGCAATTATATAGGTCAAATTAATGTTGTGATGTTTGCGCCGGAGGACTTAAATATCGTAAAAGGAAGTCCACAAGTGCGCAGACGTTTTATTGATATGGAAATTGGTCAAATTTCCCCTGTTTATTTGCATGAACTTTTAACTTTTCAAAAGCTTTTAAAACAAAGGAATCAGTTGTTAAAAAGTTATCAAGAAAAGAAAAAAATAGATGAAGTTTTATTTGATATTTACACTAAACAATATATACAGTCCGCTGTCCAAATTATTCGTAAGCGCTTTGAATTTGTTGATCTTTTGCAAGAATGGGCAGAAAAAATTCATTCCGGCATATCTCAGGGAATGGAAAAATTACAAATTATCTATTTTACAACAAAAGGAATTGAAAAAAATTGGTCCGTTAACGAGATGACTACATACTTGACGGAACAGTTAACCCAAGTGCGGGAAAAGGAAAGGGAAAGGGGGCTTACGCTTATTGGCCCCCATCGTGATGATTTGCAGTTTCTAGTAAATGGTTACGATGTTCAAACATATGGATCGCAAGGACAACAAAGGACAACTGCCCTTTCTTTAAAGTTGGCTGAAATTGAATTAATTAAGCAAGAAACAGGAGAATCACCTATATTGCTTTTGGATGATGTATTGTCTGAATTGGATGATTTCCGTCAATCCCATTTGCTGAACACGATTCAAGGAGAAGTTCAGACCTTTGTTACGACTACAAGTGTTGATGGAATTCACCATGAGACATTACAACACGCAAAAATGTTTCACGTGAAACAAGGAAAAATAGAGACTGAATAGTTGATGATTGGATTTTATAGGATTTTATGTGATGAAATAAATGCATACTAGGGTATGAAAGAGTAGGTGAACGTGGTGGCTTTAGAAGATAGTAAAGTTCAGGGAAATTATGATGCTGAACAAATACAAGTTTTAGAAGGATTAGAAGCTGTCCGCAAACGTCCAGGAATGTATATTGGTTCAACAAATTCAAAAGGTTTACACCATTTAGTGTGGGAGATTGTAGACAATAGTATTGATGAAGCATTAGCTGGTTATTGCGATAAAATTCATGTAACGATAGAAAAAGATAATTGGATTCGTGTGGAAGATAACGGCAGGGGGATACCGGTAAGCATCCATGAAAAAATGGGTATTCCTGCCGTTGAAGTAATTATGACTGTACTCCACGCTGGAGGAAAATTTGGAAGCGGCGGCTATAAAGTTTCCGGAGGTTTGCATGGTGTTGGAGCTTCTGTAGTAAATGCGCTTTCCGAAGAAACTGAAGTGTATGTAAAACGGGATGGTCATATTTATTATATTAAGTTTGCTAGAGGGAATACGGTTGTACCGCTAAAAGTGTTGGGAGATACAGATGAAACTGGAACGACAACACGTTTTAAAGCGGATCCGGAAATTTTTAAGGAAACGACTGTATATGATTACGAGACATTGGCAACCCGCTTGCGTGAACTGGCTTATTTAAACCGCGGCATTAGGCTGACATTGACAGATGAGCGCGGGGATGAAGTGCATTCTGATACTTATTATTACGAAGGCGGAATTCGAGAGTATGTAGAGCATCTAAATGAGTCGAAAGAGCCGATTCATGAAACGATTGATATTATGGGGGAAAAGGATGGAATTTCCGTTGAAATTGCATTGCAATATAATGCGGGATACTCCACTGACATTTATTCCTTTGCAAATAATATCAACACTTATGAAGGCGGTACCCATGAATCTGGGTTTAAAACGGCTTTGACTCGTGTCATTAATGAATATGCACGAAAAAGCGGCATGATTAAAGATAACGATGCAAATTTAACAGGTGAAGATGTCCGCGAAGGTTTAACTGCCATTATATCTGTAAAACATCCGAATCCTCAATTTGAAGGGCAAACAAAAACGAAATTAGGAAATTCGGAAGTAAGTGCCATTACAAACCAAATCTTTTCGGAAAGCTTTGAACGATTTTTATTAGAAAATCCTTCGATTGCTAGAAAAATTGTTGAAAAAGGAATAATGGCTGCTAGAGCTCGTGTTGCGGCCAAAAAAGCCCGGGAATTTACAAGAAGAAAATCAGCGTTGGAAATTTCAAATTTACCCGGGAAGCTTGCTGACTGTACTTCTACAAATCCAGCAGAATCTGAAATTTTCATTGTCGAAGGGGATTCAGCGGGCGGATCGGCTAAATCAGGTCGTGACCGTTACTTCCAAGCCATCTTGCCTTTGCGCGGAAAAATTTTAAATGTGGAAAAAGCCAATTTAAACCGCATTTTATCCAATGCGGAAATTCGCGCCATGATCACAGCCTTTGGTACAGGTATCGGGGATGAATTTGATCTAGAAAAAGCCCGATATCATAAAATCATCATTATGACCGATGCTGATGTCGATGGAGCACATATCCGCATTCTATTGCTAACATTCTTCTTCCGATTCATGCGTCCGCTTATCGAAGCAGGATATGTATATGCTGCTCAACCGCCTCTTTATCAAGTAAAGCAAGGAAAGCATGTAGAGTACTGTTATTCAGATGAAGAACTTCAGGAAATTTTAAAACGCCTTCCAGATAATCCAAAACCTACAATTCAACGATATAAAGGTTTAGGAGAAATGAATGCTGAACAACTATGGGAAACAACGATGGATCCAGAAAGACGTACGTTGCTTCAAATCCAATTGGATGATGCCATTAAAGCCGATCAAATCTTTAGACAACTAATGGGCGATGAAGTAGAGCCTCGTAGACAATTTATTGAAGAAAATGCAGTATATGTTGAAAATCTAGACGTTTAATATGCATGAAAGGAGGGCTCATCCATGGCTGAAAATATTAATTCAGAAATCAAACAAGTGAAAATTAGCGAAGAAGTTCAAAAATCCTTTTTAGATTATGCAATGAGTGTCATTGTTTCCCGTGCCCTGCCGGATGTGAGAGACGGCTTGAAACCTGTTCAACGCCGTATTCTTTACGGCATGTATGAATTGGGAAACCATTCAGATAAACCGTATAAAAAATGTGCCCGCATCGTAGGAGATGTAATGGGGAAATACCATCCCCACGGAGACTCTTCCATCTATGATGCACTTGTGCGGATGGCGCAGGACTTTAGCTATCGTTACGTTTTAGTGGATGGACATGGCAACTTTGGTTCAGTTGATGGAGATGGCGCTGCTGCCATGCGTTATACGGAAGCCCGCTTGTCAAAAATTGCGATGGAGATGCTTCGGGATATCAATAAAGATACGATTGATTACGATTCAAACTATGACGGAACTGAAAAGGAACCAAAAGTATTGCCTTCTCGGTTCCCTAACTTGCTCGTAAACGGAGCTTCAGGAATTGCTGTTGGTATGGCAACAAATATTCCTCCGCATCAATTGGGAGAAACAATTGATGCGGTTATCGCAGTAGCGGAAAATCCTGAAATTACAACAGATGAGTTGATGGAAATTATTCCAGGGCCAGATTTTCCGACAGGCGGGATTATTTTAGGACGAAGCGGAATTCGTCGCGCTTATGAAACAGGACGTGGCACAATTGTTGTGCGTGCAAAAGTGGAAATTGAAACAAGTTCGACTGGAAAAGAAACCATTGTTGTAACAGAAATTCCATATCAAGTGAATAAAGCGAAGTTAATTGAAAAAATTGCTGAGCTCGTTCGGGATAAAAAAATCGAAGGAATTTCCAATCTTCGTGATGAATCTGACCGCCGGGGCATGCGGATTGTTATAGAAGTAAGAAAAGATGCCAATGCCAATGTGGTGTTGAACAACTTATACAAACAAACGGCCATGCAAATGAATTTTAGCGTGAACATGCTTGCCCTCGTTCACGGTCAACCAAAAGTATTAAGTTTAAAAGAAGTGCTTTATCAATATTTAGAACATCAAAAAGAAGTCATCACCCGCCGTACTCAATATGAATTGAAGAAAGCGGAAGATCGGGCACATATTTTAGAGGGCTTGCGCATTGCTCTTGATCATATCGATGAAATCATCAATATCATTCGTTCTTCTCGCACAGGAGAAGAAGCAAAACCCATTTTAATGGAGCGCTTTAACTTATCGGAAAAACAAGCACAAGCCATCCTCGATATGCGCCTCGTTCGTTTGAGCGGACTGGAAAGAGAAAAAATAGAGAATGAATATCATGATTTGCAAAAACTTATAGGCGAATTAAAAGCCATTTTAGCCGATGAGTCAAAAATTATTGACATTATTAAAAAAGAACTGTTAGAAATTAAAGAAAAATATAATGACCAACGCAAAACTGAAATTGCTCCAGGCGGTCCTGAGATGATTGAAGATGAAGATTTAATTCCAAAAGAAGATTCCGTCATCACGTTGACTCATAGAGGGTATATCAAACGGTTAGCAGCTAATACTTATCGCAGCCAAAGACGCGGAGGCCGCGGAGTGCAGGGAATGAATACTCATGAAGATGATTTTGTGGAACATTTATTGTTTACATCCACACATGATGTGATTTTATTCTTCACTTCTAAAGGGAAAGTTTATCGGGCAAAAGGGTATGAAATTCCTGAATATGGACGCACCGCAAAAGGATTGCCAATTGTCAATTTGTTAAATTTAGAAAAAGAAGAAAAAGTAACGGCGATGATTGGGGTAAAAGAATACGATGAAAATGCTTTCTTTGTCTTTACTACAAAGATGGGAATTACGAAACGTACATCTTTATCCCAATTTGCCAATATACGCAATAATGGCTTAATTGCTATCAATTTATATGAAGATGATGAATTAATTTCTGTCCGCTTAACTGACGGTTCAAAACATATTGTGATTGGCACAAGAAATGGCATGTTAATTCGCTTTGAAGAACAGGATATTCGGGAAATGGGTCGTACTGCAGCAGGCGTTCGCGGCATTAAACTTCGCGAAGGTGACTGGGTAGTCGGCATGGAAATTGTTGAACCTGGCCAAGATATTTTAGTTGTAACGGAAAATGGCTATGGAAAACGTACATCTGAATCTGAATATCGTCTGCAGAATAGAGGCGGTGTTGGAATTAAAACGATTCAAATTACAGAGAAAAATGGTCCAATGTGTGCTGTAAAAACCGTCGATGGAACAGAAGATATTATGTTAATTACAAACAACGGCATCCTCATTCGAATGGATGTGAATGACATCTCTTGCATTGGAAGAAATACACAAGGAGTACGATTAATTCGCTTAGCTGATGATGAATATGTAGCAACTGTTGCAAGAGTGAAAAAAGATGAGAATTCTGATGAAAATGATATAACTGAAAAATCATTTAATTAATGAATCATTTCTTAAACAGAAACATTGCTTAATTGCGATGTTTCTTTATTTTTAAAAAATACCCCATAAAAATAGGTAAAAAGAAGTGGAATTAAATGTTTATGGAAAATATTCCGAAATAGTAGCGGAATTGATGTATAATTATTCATATAGAGAATTTTATAATAATTCGAAAAAGGGGTTTTCAGATGAAGAAGTTTACAATGGTGAACGTAAACAACTTAGAACTAGGAGAAATTGTAGCAAAAGATATTTTTGTAAATACAAGATACCCAATAGTTGCAAAAAATACACCTATTTCTTCTGAGCATTTGCAAGTATTCAAAGCTTTTAATATCAAAGAAATTCCAGTTCTTGTTGAAAGTATTGAGAAAACAGCGTCAAATAAAAGCAATAAGGAAGATGTAAAAAGTGAAAATGAAATAGTGGCGACGGTCGAAAACGAAAAAGTAACAACAAATGATTCATTTGAAAAAGAGTATTTAGAGAAAGTTGAGATTTTTAAAGCCGAGTTTAAAAATTGGGAAGCAGGAAAGAATATTGAAATAATAAAAATAAGAGAAATTATTTCCCCATTAATCAAACTAGTATTGGAGGACCGTTCCTTTTTATTCGATTTAAACCATTACTCTAACCCAATAGAATATATTTACCACCATTGTATTTCTACTGGATTAATTGCTGCTACACTTGCAAACAAAATGGGATTTGACAGAGGAAATACTTTACAGATAGGAATCGCAGGAGTATTAGCTGATTGTGGGATGGCAAAAGTTCCTATAATGATTCGAAATAAAAAAGCCCCACTAACTGCAGAAGACGTAAATGAAATCCGAAAACATCCGATATATAGCTACAATATGGTAAAAGAATTATCTCAACTAAAAAATGAAATGAAAATTGCCATATTACAGCATCATGAACGTTTAGATGGAAGCGGCTATCCAATAGGACTTAAAATGGAAAGGATTTCACATTTAGGCCAAATCATTGCTGTGGCTGATACCTTCCATGCCATGACGTGCGATCGGTTATATCGTCCAAAAGAATCTTTATTTAAAGTCATTGAAATGATTAAAGATTCAGAGTTTGGAAAATTTGATATTCAAGTAGTCAATACATTAACTAACCTTGTAGCTGAATTACCTATCGGAACAAAAGTAGAACTATCAAATTCGGAAAAAGCAGAAATCATATTTATTAATCAATTACATCCAACTCACCTGCTTGTTAAATTATTAAATAATGGAGAAATAATTGATTTATCTAAGGAAACGTCTTTAACAATTTCAAGAGTTCTACC
>NZ_CP036528.1:451089-483589 GCF_004331915.1 Ureibacillus thermophilus | reverse complement strand
GGCGTAGGAAATTTGAGAGGAGCTGTCCTTAGTACGAGAGGACCGGGATGGACACACCGCTGGTGTACCAGTTGTCTTGCCAAAGGCACAGCTGGGTAGCTATGTGTGGACGGGATAAGTGCTGAAAGCATCTAAGCATGAAGCCCCCCTCAAGATGAGATTTCCCATTGCATAAGCAAGTAAGATCCCTCAAAGACGATGAGGTAGATAGGTCCGAGGTGGAAGCACGGTGACGTGTGGAGCTGACGGATACTAATCGATCGAGGACTTAACCAATATCCTTTCAATGTCGTTATCCAGTTTTGAGAGAACAACCTCTCTAAACTTGTGAAGTGATGATGGCGAAGAGGTCACACCCGTTCCCATACCGAACACGGAAGTTAAGCTCTTCAGCGCCGATGGTAGTTGGGGGCTTCCCCCTGCGAGAGTAGGACGTCGCTTCGCAAGGATGGCACCACTTTTTTAGTGGTGCTTTTTTATTTGTCCAAAAACCTTAAACTTTAAATTTAATAAATTTATAAATCTTTAATCTTTCGGAACAAATTTTTTATTATTTATCCCTAATATCATAATTCATTTAAAAAAGAACAAACTAAACCTAGTTTCATTTTTGCGTCAATTGAAAAACATTCTTGATAATTTCCAATAATCCGAATTCTTTTTCTATTTACCAGATTCTTGACACTTGAAAAACATGTTGATAATCTTACTAATAATATTCGTTTATACTAGGAGGAATAATCGAAATGTGGGAGACGAAATTCGCCAAAGAAGGCTTAACATTTGACGATGTATTATTAATACCAGCACATTCAACAGTATTGCCAAAAGAAGTTGATTTATCTGTACAATTAACGCCAAAAATTAAATTAAATATTCCAATTATTAGTGCGGGTATGGATACAGTTACAGAATCCAAAATGGCAATTGCTATGGCACGTCAAGGTGGACTTGGAATAATCCATAAAAATATGTCTATTGAGGAACAGGCGGAAGAAGTTGAAAAAGTAAAACGTTCTGAAAATGGTGTAATTACAAATCCTTTCTTCTTAACACCTCAACATCAAGTATTTGATGCTGAACATTTAATGGGCAAATATCGCATTTCGGGTGTTCCAATTGTAAATAATGAAGAAGAACAAAAATTGGTAGGGATTATTACAAATCGTGATTTACGTTTCATTTCCGATTATTCATTGAGAATCGAAGAAGTGATGACGAAAGAAGATTTAATCACTGCTCCTGTAGGAACGACTTTAGAAGAAGCTGAAAAAATCTTACAAACATATAAAATTGAAAAACTCCCAATTGTTGATGATGATGGAAAATTAAAAGGTTTAATTACCATTAAAGATATTGAAAAAGTGATAGAATTTCCAAATGCTGCAAAAGATCAACTTGGTCGATTAATTGTCGGAGCGGCAGTGGGCATTTCTAGCGATACGTTTGCGCGTGTGAAAAAATTAGTGGAAGCACAAGTAGATATTATTGTAATTGATACTGCTCATGGTCATTCCCAAGGTGTAATTGACACAGTAAAGAAAATTCGCCAAGAGTATCCGGATTTAGAAATTATTGCGGGAAACGTGGCAACTGCTGAAGCCACTCGTGCATTATATGAAGCAGGTGCCGATGTAGTAAAAGTAGGTATTGGACCAGGTTCTATTTGTACAACTCGAGTAGTTGCCGGAGTAGGGGTACCACAAATTACGGCAATTTATGATTGTGCTACTGTTGCACGTGAATATGGCAAAACAATTATTGCTGACGGCGGTATTAAATATTCTGGTGATATCGTAAAAGCTTTAGCAGCAGGTGGACATGCTGTAATGCTTGGTTCACTTTTAGCTGGTACAACAGAATCACCGGGGGAAACAGAAATTTTCCAAGGTCGCCGTTTCAAAGTTTATCGCGGTATGGGTTCTCTTTCTGCAATGGAGCAAGGTTCAAAAGATCGCTATTTCCAAGAAGATGCGAAAAAATTAGTGCCTGAAGGTATTGAAGGCCGTGTTCCATACAAAGGACCTCTTGCTGATACAATCCATCAATTAGTAGGAGGCGTTCGTTCTGGTATGGGATACTGCGGTGCACCAAACTTAGAATATTTACGTGAATATTCACAATTTGTCCGCATTACAAATGCCGGTCTTCGTGAATCCCATCCACACACTGTTCAAATAACAAAAGAAGCGCCAAACTATTCTATCCAATAAATTACATGAAACCTCGCCACTCTTCTAACGTCAAGGGATTTTAGAAGGGTGGTTTTTTATTTGTTCTTTTACCACAGCGAACATAATCTATGGTAAAATGAGCGGAGATGATAATATTGAGTGGAGGTACATTCTGTGAAAAAAGCAAGGAAGACATCTATGATCAGCGTATTGCTTATTCCTATTCTGCTTCTTAGCATGTTTGTTACGATACCGCAAGCAAAAGCGGAAACAGATTTAGGTTTAACTGTAGGAGCTGCTATTTTAGTTGATGCAGATTCAGGAAAAATATTATATGAGCAAAATGCCGATACACCGCTTGGCATTGCCAGCATGTCTAAAATGATGACAGAGTATATTCTATTAGATGCTATTAAAGAAGGAAAAGTTTCATGGAATCAGAAATATAAAGTATCAGAATATGCTTATAAATTGTCGCAAAATCGCGCATTGAGCAACGTGCCTTTGAGAGCGGACGGAACTTATACATTACGAGAATTATATGAAGCTATGGCAATCTATTCTGCCAACGCAGCGACAGTGGCCATTGCTGAAATGGTGGCAGGAACGGAAACTGAGTTTGTTAAATTAATGAATAAAAAAGCGGAAGAACTCGGACTTGAAGGTTATAAATTTGTCAACTCAACAGGATTAAATAATAAAGATTTAATGGGCATGCAGCCTGCGGGGACAGGACCAGAAGATGAAAATGTTATGCCTGCTCGCTCTGTTGCAAAACTTGCCTATCATTTACTGAAAGATTATCCAGAAGTTTTAGAGACTGCCAGCATTCCAAAGAAAATATTCCGTGAAGGCACAGATGATGCGATTCAAATGGAAAACTGGAACTTTATGCTTCCAGGATTGGTATATGAATATGAAGGTGTCGATGGTTTAAAAACTGGTACAACGAATTTGGCTGGATATTGTTTTACAGGTACTGCTGAAAGAAATGGAACTCGTTTAATTTCTGTTGTCATGAATGCAGTTGATTCCAACGGCGCTGGATCTTACAAAGCTCGTTTTGATGCAACAGCCAAACTATTCAACTATGGGTTTAACCAATTCTCAAAACAAGAAATTATACCAGAAGACTTTTCAGTAAAAGGCAAGGATACTATTAAAGTCATTAAAGGAAAAGAAGATAAAGTCAAAATCGCTGTAAAAGAACCCTTCTCCATGTTGGTGAAAAATTCGGAAAGAGATTTATATGAACCAAAATTAGTATTAGATAAAGATTCATTAGAAGCGGAAGTGAAAAAGGGTACGGTAGTTGGGAAAGTTGTGATTGAAAGAAAAGAAGGATCTGACTACGGTTTTATTGATGGAAAAGCAATGGCTGTGGATGTTGTAACAGCAAAAGATGTGGAACGTGCAGGATTTGTTTCTTTATTCTTCCAAGGTATCGGCAATTTCTTCAGCAACGTTTGGAGTGGAATTACAGGGTTTATCGGCGGTTTGTTTGGCTAATATAAGATAAAAGGGGGCGTCTGAAAAGTTATTTTGAGACGCCCCCTTTGCGGTTGTCGCTAGAGTTTTGCCGCAGATAAATTGCGACGAGGAGGCGCCTTTGATGTGACCACCGCAGGGAAAGTTTTTAAGAGAATATTACTATAAGAAGTAAGGCTGTTCAGAAAGTGTTCGACTTTCTGGATAGCCCCTTTTTCTTTTAATCTATTGCTCAGGAAATAATAACTATGTGTAAAATAATATTGCAAAATATTATTTAGCTAATTGCGGAATTCTCCAACATTTCATTAAATGATGAATGGCCTCTTCCATATCTTCTAAAGGGATCCCTCCAAACCCAAGTAAGAAAGTAGGATGTTCATATTTGATTGGTTTTAATAAATAATTCGTTACAGGGGTAATGGAGATTCCACTTTCTTCAGCCATTTGCTTCAATGTTTCCACACTGTTGCTGCTCGGTATGGAAATTAAAACGTGCATGCCGGCTTGGTCTCCTGTAATTTTTATATCAGGGTAATAAGTAGATAGTGTATGCTTTAATTTTTCATGTTTTTTGCGATAGATTTTCCGCATGCGGTTTAAATGTTTTGAGAAGTGGCCATCTCTCATAAAGTTGGCTAAAAGATGCTGCACAAATCGGGGAACGGTTGCTGAATAGTAACTAAATAGTTCTTTATATTTTATTAATAAATGATGGGGCAATACCATATAAGCAACCCTGAGCGATGGCATGAGCGATTTAGTAAAAGTGCTCATATAAATGACTTTATGATTTTGATCTAATCCATGCAATGCCGGAATTGGTTTTCCAATATAACGAAATTCACTATCATAGTCGTCTTCGATAATGTAGCGATTTGGCGCTTTGCTTGCCCATTTGAGAAGCTGTGTTCTTCTTGTCGCTGATAGAACCGCTCCTGTCGGGAATTGATGGGAAGGCGTGACATAGACAATATTAGCATTTGTTTTTTCGAGTTCCTCTACGACTAAGCCTTCTTCATCTACAGAAATGGGGATTGCTTTATTTTTTAAATGAATTCTTGGGATGGCTGAATAGCCCGGATTTTCAAGGGCAAGTGTAGAATCATCTTGAAATAACCGCAAAATCATCGGCAACAGATGTTCTGTTCCGGATCCGATGATGATTTGGTCAGGTTCGCAATGAATTCCTCTTGATTGAAATAAATAATTGGCAATCTCTTTCCGGAGTACGCTTTCCCCTTGTGGTTCCCCAATCTGAAGCAATTCTTTTGAACTGATATCAAACAGATCCCGCACATATTTTCTCCATACGCCAAAAGGAAAGGAATCCTCGTCCACTTTTCCTGGATGGAAATCATATCGGTATTGCTTTTTTTCTTTATGCGGGATGGTGATATGGGTTTGCTGTTTTTCCACGTATGGTAGTTCATCAATTTCTTCCACAAAATAGCCCACCCGAGGGACAGATGTAATATATCCTTCCGCCAATAACTGCGAATAAGCAATTTCTATTGTAGTTTGGCTGATGTTCAAAAACTCCGCCAGTTTCCTCTTGGATGGCAGTTTTGCGCCCACTTTAATTTGTTTTTGAATAATCGCATTTTTGATTCCTGTATAAAGCTGTTCATAAAGAGGGATATTTTTATCTTTTTCCAACTGGAAAATCAGCATGTCCATTTTTATGCACCTCTTAACTGACCACACAGATTTTTTATTTTTTGAAACTTTTATTATAGTCAAAATTTATTATACTAAAAGCTATAAAAAATGAGGAGGTAATATTATGTCAATTTTGGAAAGAATTAATATACCTTATGGTGGCGTCATTATGGACGTGGTGAATCCTGAACAGGCGAAAATTGCTGAGGCAGCGGGCGCTGTTGCGGTAATGGCATTGGAAAAAGTGCCGGCTGATATACGGAAAGAAGGTGGAGTCGCCAGAATGGCAGATCCACGGGTAATAGAGGAAGTAAAGAATGCCGTATCGATTCCGGTAATGGCAAAAGCGAGAATTGGCCATATTACAGAAGCGCGGATTTTGGAAGCAATCGGAGTGGATATGATTGATGAAAGTGAGGTATTGACGCCTGCAGATGATGAATTTCATTTGTTAAAAAGTGAGTTTAAGGTGCCTTTCGTCTGCGGTTGCAGAAATCTGGGCGAAGCGGCAAGAAGAATTGGTGAAGGGGCTGCCATGCTGCGCACGAAAGGTGAAGCCGGCACTGGAAATATTGTCGAAGCTGTGCGCCATCTTCGCAAAGTCAATGCAGAAGTCCGCCGTATAGTGAACATGAGCAAAGATGAATTAATGGTTGAAGCAAAAACTTTAGGAGCCCCTTATGAATTATTGTTAAAAATCAAAGAACTGGGCCGATTGCCTGTTTTGAATTATGCTGCCGGAGGGGTGGCAACACCAGCAGATGCGGCGTTGATGATGGAATTGGGCGCAGACGGAGTATTTGTCGGTTCCGGCATTTTCAAATCGGAAAATCCGGAAAAATTCGCCCGTGCCATTGTGGAAGCGGTACGAAACTACAAAGATTATCAGCTGATTGCGGAACTTTCAAAGGATTTAGGATCGCCAATGAAAGGGATTGACATTGCATCACTTCCAAAAGAGGAACTGTTACAATTCAGATAACATTTAATGAAGGATTCATGTAATTTCTTGCAAAATTTCATCTGTTATAGTACCCTAATGTTAAAAATTATATAAGTAATTCGATGACAGGAAGTAGTAGCAAGTACGTTTTTTTCAGAGAGTCAGCGGTTGGTGGAAGCTGATAAAAACCCTTGCGAATCCATCCTTGAGTTGCCCATCTGAACGTTTAAGTAGGATTGGGCCGGTAATAGAACCGTTATCTGGCAAGAGGATTAGGCATTCGCCTAATCAATTAGGGTGGCAACGCGGGTAGCTCTCGTCCCTTTTTGGGATTGAGAGCTTTTTATATGGAATATTTAAATAAAGTTTGGAGGAATCAGCATGTTAGACATTCGACGTGTTCGTGAAAACTATGAAGAAGTAAAGAAAATCCTTTTAACTCGCAATGAAGACTTAGGAAATTTTGATGAATTTGAAGTGCTTGATTCTAAACGTCGAGAACTCATTGCGAAAACTGAAGAATTAAAAGCTGAGCGCAATAAAGTATCAGAGCAAATTGCTGTCATGAAACGCAATAAAGAAAATGCTGATGATTTGATTCAACGCATGCGTGAAGTAGGAGAAGAAATCAAAAAATTAGATGCAGAATTGGAAGAAATTGAACAACAATTCAAAGATATGATGATGCGTTTGCCAAATCTTCCTCATGAATCCGTTCCAATTGGTGAAAGTGAAGATGACAATGTAGTGGAATATACTTGGGGGGACGTGCCAAAATTTGATTTTGAAGTGAAGCCTCACTGGGATTTGGCAACAGATTTGGGCATTATCGATTTTGAACGGGCTGCAAAAGTAACAGGAAGCCGTTTTGTTTTCTACCGCGGTTTAGGAGCAAGACTTGAGCGGGCTCTTATGAATTTTATGATGGATTTGCATGTGGAAGAGCATGGATATGAAGAAATGCTTCCTCCAGTCATTGTCAACCGCGACAGTTTATTAGGAACAGGACAATTGCCAAAATTTGAAGAAGATGTATTTAAATTAGCTGAAACAGATTATTTCATGATTCCAACAGCAGAAGTGCCTGTAACAAACTTTTACCGCGATGAAATTTTGAGCATCGATATGTTGCCAAAAGCTTTTGTTGCATATAGTGCATGTTTCCGTTCCGAAGCAGGTTCAGCAGGCCGTGATACGCGCGGATTGATCCGCCAGCATCAATTCAATAAAGTGGAACTTGTCCGCTTTGTCAAACCAGAAGAATCTTATGAGCAGTTGGAATTGTTGACAAGTCATGCTGAAAAAGTGCTTCAATTATTGGAACTTCCTTATCAACGGGTGAAAATGTGTACAGCTGACTTAGGTTTTACAGCTGCCAAAAAATATGATTTGGAAGTATGGATGCCAGCTCAAAATAAATACCGCGAAATTTCATCTTGCTCTAACTTTGAAGACTTCCAAGCAAGACGCGCCAATATCCGATTCCGCCGCGAACATGGAGCAAAACCTGAATATGTTCACACATTAAATGGTTCAGGGCTTGCAATCGGCCGAACAGTTGCAGCCATTTTAGAAAATTATCAACAAGAGGATGGAAGCGTCGTAATTCCAAAAGTATTGGTTCCATATATGGGAGGAAAAGAGGTCATTACGCCTAATAAATAATAAAGATATAGAAAAAAAGAGCTAATGGAAAAAAATCCATTGGCTCTATTTTATTTTGATATGAATAATTATTACTATCCAATATTTTTTCTGAAAATTGCCAATTAAGTAAAATAATCAAATCATCATCTTGCTTTAATGATTTTTGGATAATATAATTTTTCAATAAATATTAATATGCTTTCATAATATAAATTACCAAATATTCTTAAATCAAAGGTATTTTAAAATAAAATTTTAATAAAAGGAGGAAATTCTCATTCACATAAGTTGATAGGGAAGGATACTATGGTTGATAGGATTAAAAATATGAAGATTAAGAACAAGCTAATTTTCATCTCATCTATTCTGTTAATTGTTCCTTTAATCATCGTAAGCTGCATTAATTATTATGAGACGAGAGACCATTTAAATGAACTTGGAAAGACAAATTTAAGCAACAGTGTAGAAATGACATTGGAAATGATGAATGGTTTAGCGCAGAGTGTAGATAAAGGGGAAATTTCTTTAGAAGAGGCGCAGGAAAGAGTAAAGGAAGCGATTTTAGGAAGCAAAAATTCAGATGGAACGCGCTCCATTAATGAAAATTTTGATTTAGGCGAACATGGATACATATTTATTGTGGATGAAAAGGGAACTTTAGTTGCTCATCCTTCTAAGGAAGGTTCCAATATATGGGATGATAAAGATTCCAAAGGCAATCAATACATACAGGAAATCATTAAGGCAGCTCAATCCGGTGGCGGATTTGTATATTACGATTATCCACTCATCGGGAATGAAAGCCAAATTGAAGAAAAAGTGGCATATTCAAAAATTGATGAAAATTGGGGCTGGGTTGTTGCTGCAAGTACATACATGATGGATTTTAATCAACCAGCAAATACAGTTTTATTTGTAAATATCATTACACTACTTGCTGCGGTGGTTATAGGCTTTATTATCATCTGGACATTTGCAAGCAGCATGTCCAAGCGAATTCAGAATGTCACTGAAAGAATGAAGTTGCTTGCCAATGCGGATCTAAGCCAAGAACCGTTAAAGATTCAAACGAAAGATGAGACAGGACAGCTTGCGAATGCAATGAATGAAATGCAAGCAAATTTAAAAAATATGCTTGAGAAAATTGCAGAAAATGCTGAAATTCTCTCCAGCAGCAGCGAAGAATTGACCCACTCTGCCAATGAAGTAAAACTTGGTACAAGACAAATTGTGACAACCATGGAAGAGATTGCGCAAGGGGCAGAAAAACAAGCGGACAATGCAAGCGAATTATCATCCATCGCTACAAATTTTGCAACAACTTCCCAAGAGGCAAGCAATCATGGAGGACGTGTCCAAAGAAGAGCGGAAAAAATATTAACATTAACGAATGAAGGAAGCCATTTAATGGAAACTTCCTCTAAACAAATGAAAATGATAGACCATATAGTGCGCGAATCAGTAAATAAAGTGAATGAACTGCATACACAAGTTCAAGAAATCTCTCAATTGGTATTTATCATCCGAGATATTGCTGAACAGACGAATTTATTATCTTTAAATGCGGCAATTGAGGCGGCAAGAGCTGGGGAGCATGGAAAAGGCTTTGCCGTAGTGGCGGAAGAAGTAAGAAAACTGGCTGAGCAGGTAGCTCTATCTGTAACAGATATTACGAAAATTGTAAGAAATATACAGAATGAATTTGGTATGGTTACAGCCGCTTTGACGGAAGGTTATAAAGAGGTGGAACAAGGTTCTAATCAAATTCAAACAACACACAAAACATTTATGACGATTCAAGATGCATTAAAAGAAATGGTAGACAGCATTATGGCTGTTGCAGATAATTTATCGAAAATTGCTGATGACAGTCAAGAGATGAGCAGTTCCATCCAAGAAATTGCGGCCATTTCAGAAGAAGCTGCTGCCGGAATTGAAGAAACAACAGCAGCAGCAGAAGAGACCAGCAGTTCAATGGAAGAAATTTCCGCTAGTGCTGAACAGTTGGCAAATCTTGCAGAAGAATTAAATCAGTTGGTTCAACAGTTTAAATTATAAATAAAAGGGCAGCCCACATAATGCTTGGGCTGCTTTTAATTTACTTATCATTCTCCATCAATTTTTGCTTCTGTTTTTCTTCTTTTTTACGTTCGCGGATGCTTCTAAAAAAATCGGTTAAGAGGGCGCCGCATTCATTTGCTAATACACCTTCTACAACTTCGCATTCATGATTGAAACGGGAGTCGTTTAATAGCCGGTATAACGAATCGACACAGCCTGCTTTAGGGTCCCGGGCTCCATAGACAACCCGAGGAATCCGTGATTGCAGTATGGCTCCGGCACACATTGGACAAGGCTCCAGCGTAACATACAAAGTAGTGTTTTCCAACCGCCAGCTTCCCAAAACTTTGCAGGCTTCTTGTATGACCATCAGTTCGGCATGAGTGACGGCGTTTTGTGTGGATTCTCTCAAATTGTGGGAGCGGGCAATGATTTCATTTTCATATACAATTACAGCCCCAATAGGAACTTCCCCCAAGGCTTCCGCTTTTTTTGCTTCCTGTATGGCTTCCCTCATAAACAATTCATCTTTTTCGAATAATTCCACATTCCTCTCTCCTTCGCTGTAAGTGTAACATGAATCCTCTTTTTTACTCCATAAAAAGACAAAACTCAAAAATTTATAAATCTGTTACATGGACTCCACATTCTTTCGATATAATGAAAGAAAAAGAGAAGGTGACCTAGTTGCGTATAGCCATTTATTGCGGTTCATCATCGGGAAAATCGCCAGTGTATGAGGAAGCGGCAGTTGAATTAGGAAAAGTGTTGGCTAAGAAAAAATATGGAGTTGTTTACGGCGGTTCTACACAAGGGCTAATGGGAAAAGTAGCGGACGCAGCTCTTTCAGAAGGCGGAGAAGTCATCGGTGTCATGCCGAAGCATTTAATGGATAAAGAAAAATTACATACCACATTAACAGAGTTATATATTGTTGATTCCATGCATACGAGAAAAAAGAAGATGTCAGACTTGGCCGATGCTTTTGTTGCTTTGCCGGGGGGATGCGGAACTTTGGATGAATATTTCGAAGCTTTTACGTGGGCGCAAATCGGGATCCATCAAAAACCTGTTATTTTATACAATGTGAATGGGTTTTATGATGCGTTGATTCAACATTTTGAAAAGATGATGGCAGAAGGTTTTTTAAGAGAACATCAACATCATTTATTTAAGACTGCAGCAACGTTGGAAGAATTGCTTGCTTTATTAGAACCATGAAGGGGAGAAAATAAAGAAGATTAGAAAGAGGAAAGCTGTCTAGGAAACATCATTTCTAGATGGCTTTTTTATCTAAGGAGTGACAAGGATTAAGTAGACCAGTGGGGCAGACATTGAAGGGACAAAGAATGTTTTGTTTTGGAACATTTCAGTATTTAGAAGTGCCTTCATCACTATATTTATTTGAATTGCTGGCCGGAATTTGCTGAACTGGAGGAAAATTTTGATGGAAACTGAAAAGTATATGGAAAAAGGAAAGGTTATTAGATAATATAAAATTATTGAAATATTTAGTGAATTCAAAGGGGATATGTTGAAATGTCAAAATTAGTTGAACGATTTTTAGCCGTACCAACTACAGCTATTTCTGATGCAACAGGAGGCCATACAAATTTAGATGCAAACATTAAGCCGTTAAGCGATCATTATAAGATTGCTGGACGAGCTGTAACCGTTCGTTTGCCTGATGGGGAAAATAAAGCGGTGCTTGAAGCCATCAACATTGCCCAAAAAGGGGATATTATTGTTATTGATGCAAAAGGAAATACAAACCGGGCTGTAGCAGGTGATTTTGTCGCTTCTCTTGCAAAGGGGCTTGGCATTCAAGGATTTGTTGTAAATGGAGTTATTCGAGATATTGCGGCAATGCGCGAATTGGATTTCCCGATTTTCGCATTAGGCACAACAGTAGCCAGTGGAAATAAACACGGCGGTGGAAAAGTCAATGTTCCGATTGCCATCGGCGGCGTCAGCGTCCAACCAGGAGACTTTATTGTCGGGGATGTGGACGGGGTCGTTGTCATTCCGCAAGGGGAAGAAGAAGAAATTTTGAAAAAAGCGGAAGAAAAATTGGCAAAGGATGAAGCGAGGGAAAAAGAAGCTTTAGCTAACGGAGAAAAATCCATCCGACAATATCTTGAAAAAGTTTTATCTAAATAATAAAAAGAGGCCGGGACATAAACAAAAATTATAATTGATATAACTAAAAATTGATTGGAGTGAAGGGGCGAGTTCCTGTCGCGCACGCTTAGTCGCAAAGCGGAGCAAGTTCAAGGAAGTAAATTCAAAGCTTTCCTGAGACGAGCCCTCTCGAGATCACGAGGAGCGAAGGAATGACTCAAAGGAAGCTCGAGCCGGGCCCGCGGAAAGGGTCCCCGGAACGGAATTTAATTTTTAATAACATATCAAAAAAACATCATTTTCCCCAAAGAGAAAATGATGTTTTTTTAGATTTGTTCCAGCCTCTATTGTTTGGATGGTTATAAAATGGGAGCCTAAAGGAAAGGCTCCTTTCTTTATAGAATGATTTATTTTGCTAATTCTGCAATATATTCATCTTTTTGTTTTTCATCAAATCGACGTTCCCATTTTGAGATTACAATGGCAGCAAGCGAGTTGCCGACTACGTTTACAGCAGTACGCGCCATATCTAGGATACGGTCGATACCAGCGATGAAGGCTAGCCCTTCCAATGGAATTCCGACAGAACCCAATGTCGCAAGCAATACAACGAAAGATACGCCTGGAACTCCTGCAATACCTTTGGAAGTCACCATTAATACGAGCACTAACGTTACTTGTTGTGCAATCGTCAGGTCAATGCCGTACAATTGGGCAATGAAAATCGCTGCAATGGATTGATATAATGTAGAACCGTCTAAGTTGAAGGAATAGCCTGTTGGAATTACAAAGGATGTAATATCCTTTGGACAACCAAAGCGTTCAATTTTTTGCATAATGCGCGGTAATACCGTTTCAGAGCTGGAAGTGGAATAAGCTAAAATAAGCTCGTCCTTCAACACTTTAATTACTTGGAATATATTGATGTTGACGATTTTTGCTGTAATGCCCAACACCACGATAACGAAGAATAGCATCGCACCATAAACGACAACTACTAATTTTCCAAGTGGAATCAATGATTCTAATCCAAACTTGGAAACGGTTACAGCCATTAAACCAAATACCCCGAATGGAGCGAATTTCATGACTAGATTTGTTACCCAGAACATGGCATCCGCAACACCTTGGGCGACTGCTAGAACTGGTTTTCCTCGATCTCCAATGGCTGCTACCCCTAAACCGAACAAGACAGAGAAGAATATGACAGAAAGCATATCATTTTGAGCCATGGAATCAATGATGTTAGTTGGAACGATGCCAACAATTGTATCAATAAATCCTCCATCATGTTCCACTTGTTCAGTCGTTTCCACATAAGATGAAATATCTGTTTGTTCCAACTCATTCATGTTGATGCCTACACCTGGTTTAAACACGTTTGCAATGAGTAAACCAATGACGATGGCAATTGTTGTAATAATTTCGAAATATATTAATGTTTTTCCGCCAAGGCGACCAAGTTGTTTCAAATCGCCTGTCCCTGCAACACCAACAATAAGTGTCGAAATAACGATTGGTACAACAATCATTTTAATTAAATTTAAAAAAATGGTACCAAGCGGTTTTAAATATGTTTCGACAGCTGGATTTCCATAAAAGATAGCCCCTACAACAATCCCCAATACTAATGCTATCAATATTTGAGACGCTAAACTGAACTTAAATTTTCTTTTCAAAGATTTCCCCCCCTGTTTAAGAAAAAAATACGAGTTTATAATAATCAGACACTTACAAAATCCGACAAAATCCGATAAAAAATTTTTTAATTTGATTTATTTGCAATATCTGTAAATAATACTTGAATAAATTTTTTTATGTTAATTTTTACTTTTCTTTCTTCATTATTCTTAATTTGATTCATTAATTTTCTAATTTCTGTAAAGTCGAAATAGCGGGGGGCATAATATTCAAATTCAGAATTGGTATAATCAATTAAACCTAAGTTGGCTAAATTAGTCATAGCTGCTAATATGGCTCTGCGAATGCGTTGTTCAATGGATTTGCTTTCCTTCATGACCTCATCAGGGGTAATTTTTGTCTGTTTAGCAACTCTTTCATATAACTCTTTTAATGGGGGGAGGAGCATATTTTTTTGTTTATCTATAATCAGCAGCTCAATCATTTTCGTGATATCTTCACTTCCCGCTTCTCCGACGATTCCCATATCATTAAGAATGCTTAAAACTTGGTCTCTGATTGATTTTTTTGGTTGTTGAGTACTTGGGGTTTCGAAGTTGGAAAGAGATTCACGTATGGCTGAAAGGGAGCTTTTTAACCGGTACTGCTCTTCCGTCTTTCTCAACACCATTTCCACTTCTACTTTATTAATAGGTTTATGAATAAAAAATTCAATACCTTTTTCGTAAGCTTGGGCAACCATATCTTTATTAATGATTTGAGAAATCATAATAAATTTTCCGTCATAATGGCTTTCACGGAGGCGAGCAATTGTTGCCAATCCATCCATTTTCGGCATTAATAAATCAATTAAAACAAAGTCTGGATGCATTACTAATATTTGTGTAAAGGCTTCTTCTCCATTCGCAGCTTCCCCAATAACAGTGCCAAGCTGACTATCTTCAATGATTTGAGTGAGCATGGCGCGGCTTGCCCGATCGTCATCCACTATAAAATATCTCATGCTATATCCCCTTTGACTAAATATTGAATTGGAATCTTAATCGAAAATATGGTTTTTTCATCGCTTTCTACATGAATAGTTCCGTTGAATTTTTCAACAATTGCTTGTACATGGGACAAACCGATTCCCGTTGAAGGCACTCCTTCTCCGTTGAATTTTGTTGTAAAGCCAGGGTCGAATATGATAGGAATTAAATTTTTTGGAATGCCGGCTCCCGTATCTTCCACTGTAATAGTTGCAAAGCTTTTTGAGACGTGAACGGCAATATGGATGGTTCCTTCCTTTTCAATAGCTTCCACCGCATTGGTCACTAAATTATTCATGAGCGCAAGCAATGGAATATGTTCATTTGTACGAAAATCTTGATTGCAAGAAACGGTGATATCAATTTTCTTATTTAACATTTCACTATATTTTTCATTAGTTTCTTTCACATATTGAAGCAAATCCGAAATGAAATAAGCATCTAACAGCTTTATATTTAATATTTTGGAAAGGCCGGCATAGATTCTTTGTTCATCTTTTTTGACTTCATGAATTTCTTGGGCAATGGAAAGGGCTTTTAGGCTGATCGCCGGGTCTATATTTTTTAATTGTTCATACAAACCATAGCTACTTGCTGTAATTTGTTCGATTTCATTCATTGATTTTTTTAAATATAGTGCTTCAACGTAGAGGGTTGAGATGAAATTTAGCAATTGCTGCATTTGCTTTTTTTGTTCTTCGACGGTGATTGAACTATAAATTCCGATGACAAAGAAACTCCGAATGAAGGCAACCAAAAGAAGCAAACCAATATCTTTTATTGTGACAGAAATGTTGGTAATATATACAGAAGTGACAAACTGCTCGATATAATTGCTGACAAATTCAATCATCATGATGAAACTGGCCAACAACAAAGGTTTTGATTTATACTTTTCTGTATTGATTATACGCAAACCGATAGCGAATAAAATATAAAATAAACCTGCTGGAAAATGGGAAAAAAAGGAATATGAAAAAGCGCTTTCAAAAAAGAGCCAATCTAACATTGTACGGAACAGCACGACAAGGATTCCGGTAATGAGGCCTGTATAGATTAGGGGCAAAGGGCGAATTAATATTCCCAATAAAAACATAATAGTCCCTAATCCGAATCGGAAAGGAGCTCCTTCGTAAGGAATGACTTTCACTTCACTGGCAATCGCTGTTACAATTGCTACGGCAAATATCAACAAAAACTTATGATTGTGGACGAATTTAGTCTTTTCCATTATATACTCCTTAAAAATCATGCTTACTGTTATTATTTTAATTTAAATTAAAAAGAAAATAAAAAACATTTATTGCAACAAAAAAACCACTACTGCAACAGTAGTGGTTGAATGATCTTATGTATGGTGGAGGAAGAGGGATTTGAACCCCCGCGCGGTTTGACCCGCCTGTCGGTTTTCAAGACCGATCCCTTCAGCCAGACTTGGGTATTCCTCCATTTCGACATCAGATATCTTATCATAGATTTCCTTATAAGTCAATGAAGAGTTTTGGAATAAGCAAATAGGATGATTAAGGGATTTTATATTACAAATAGAAGAACACCCAGAACAAAACATTGCAATCTTTCTTTGAAATAAGGTATACTAATTTATGCCGTGCTAGGTGGGGAGGTAGCGGTGCCCTGTAACTCGCAATCCGCTCTAGCGAGACTGAATTCCTTTTTGAGGCTGTGCCCATGTAGGGTTCGCCTCTTGCACGTAGCGTTGAAGGTTGGGTCCCGCGCAATGGGCAGCCATGAACCATGTCAGGTCCGGAAGGAAGCAGCATTAAGTGGTTTCACCCATGTGCCGTGGGGTAGCCTGACCCGAGCTGGCGGCAAGAGTAGCACCTATGTGGCTCAGTCGAGGAAAGGTGCACGGCATAAAGTAGGAATTGAATGCCGTGACGGCTTTTTATAATTAAAAAGGCTGCAGAAATCCACATTTTTGGATTTCTGCAGCCTTTTATTTTTAATCGATGGAAGAAAAGGGTAGAAATATGACAAGAGCGAACAATTTCTTAATAAACTTTTAAAAATTCCTTATTTTTTCTTAATCTTCGGAACAATAAGCTTCCAAAAACGTACTAATCAATAAATAGATAAAGGAGTTGGAAACGAGTGTATAGATTGAAATTGATTTTTATGCTGATGGCATTATTTATCTTCTTTCAAATAGATATAGATGCTGCTCGTGCTGCGCCCAAATTGGAAGTAAAAGCGGAAGTAGGGGTAAACAATACGATTAAATTATATCAACCTTTGCCTATAAAACTAACCATTACAAATAGCGGCAGCGATTTTTCAGGAGATTTAGTCATTGATGCAAAAGTGACTTATTCAGTAGGTTCTGCACAAGTGTATCCGCTAGATCTTGCTGAAGGTGAAACGAAAACATTAACGATGTATTTAGATGGTATTTCAGATGATTATTTTAACCTTTCACAAAATGAACCTCTCTTCGTCTTTTACGAAGGGGGGATTGAAAAAGGGAAAAAAATTGATTATTCAGGAGATAAAAATCCTCGCTTCCGCTATTTTTACGATGGAGATGCTTCCTTCATTTTTACCTATACGGAAAATAGCGACCGTTTAGCGGCTTTATTGCGTTTGAATCAATATGTTCAAAACAAAGTTGAAATCTTTCATTTAAATCAACTTTCAGGCTATGACTTTCCTTCCGATTACAAAGGATTAGCTATGGCGGATTTGTTCGTTGTGGATGAAATGAATATAGGAGATTTACCAGAAGAAAAACAGCAAGCCTTATTGGAATGGGTTGAAAAAGGGGGAATTCTCCTTGTTGGAGCCCATGAGCAAATCGATCGTTCCATGGGCATTTTGAGCGACTATCTGCCTTTGCAATTGTCGAGCGAAAAAGTTGTCGTTACAAAGGAAGCGTTAGGTGAATTATCAAAAGGCGGCATCTTTACGGATAATATTGAAGTGTTTCAGGCAACGGAACGGAAAGGGAGCAAGAAAATACTTGCAGATCGGGATACCATCCTTGCATCTTTTATTGATTTAGGGAAAGGGAGAATCATTCAAACCACTTTTTCTTTAGGAGATCAGCCACTGTCGGTGATGGATGGTTACGGGAAACTATTAAGCGAAATTTTAAATGTGCAAACAAGTTTCGCTAATTTGAGTAGAGCGAATTATTTAGATTCTATTGCTTATGAACTTAAAAATTTAAACGAATTATTCCCTTCCTTTCAAGTGAATACCGTATTGGTCATTGTCACAATCATTCTTTATATGTTCATTGTGGGACCGATTTTATATCTGATTTTGAAAAAGCTAGATAAACGGGAGCACGCTTGGTGGGTGATTCCAGTGCTTTCCATTGGTCTTACATTATTGATGTTTGTGTTTGGCGCAAAGGATCGCATCTTGCAGCCGCAAATCCACCAATCCGCATTTTATAAGGTGGATGGGAAGGATTTAACCGGCTATTATGCCGAATCCATTTTAACGAACCGGAGCGGAGATTTTGTGTTGACAATGGATGAAAATACTACATCGTATGCAGTGATTGGCTATGGTGTGGAGAGTGCTGGAAGTTTGCATGAGAAAGCTTATACAGAAAACCACGGTAACGGTTCTACTATTCATTTGCGCAATTTAAATTACTGGGCTGTAAAATCAGTCATTGGCGAATCCAACATACCAAATGCCGGAAATTTTGAAATTGATTTAACGGTGAAAGATTCAGTAATAGAAGGAACGGTAAAGAATAATTTTCCATTTATCATCAAAGATGCAACCATTTGGTCAGGTTCAAGAAAAATAGAAATTGGAGATCTGAAGCCAAATGAAACGGTGGAAGTGTCAAAAGAAATAAAAAGTTCGATTTTAATAAAACCAGTGCCTTATAGAGGTTATTGGGATGAACCAAAAGAGGTGGAACAGTTAATTCCGAAACGAATCGAACAATTGCAATATCAATCATTAAATTTAGTGGATGAAAATCAACCAGTGTTGGTTGGATGGACAGAAGAAGCCCTTGTTGGCATTCAATTGGAAAACAGCGCAGAATTGAGTCCAATTGCCGTTATCGTTCAGCCATTCCAGCCAAAATTGGAAATTCAAGGGGAGTTTACGATTAATGACAGCATGATGGAAACTTACGTATATCCAATGAATGGCGGGTATGCGGATATTATGGATGAACAAACGAAAGAATGGAACATTAGCCCGGGTGAGCATGAATATCGAATCGACGTTCCGAAAGAAATCTTCAATGAGAATTTCCAATTAACAGAAATGAAAATAAAAAATCATGAGAAAAATAGAGTCACGATGTCCATCTGGAACTTTAAGACAAATCAATATGAAGCGATTCCAGTGGAAGGACTGACAATGGATGAAAAAATCGAACAATACTTTTCCGATGAACACGAAATTAGGATGCTGCTTCAAGTTAGTGCAAATGGCGATGAGTTGCCGATGCATTTGTCGTCTATTGAATTGAAGGGGGTGGCGAAGAATGATTGAAATTAAAAATCTCACAAAAATGTTTGGCCATTTTAAAGCCCTTGATGAGTTGAATATGACCGTTGAAGAAGGTGTTGTGTTTGGGTTTGTCGGTGCCAATGGTGCTGGGAAAACGACGGCCTTTTCCATTCTTGCCACCCTTCTTTCTCCAACATCAGGGGATGCGTTTATTTATGGAAAAAGTGTTGTGAAAGAACCGCAGGAAGTAAGAAAGTTAATTGGCTATATGCCAGACTTTTTCGGCGTGTATGACCAGTTAAAAACCGATGAGTATCTAGATTTTTACGGCGCTTGCTACGGGCTTTCAGAAAAGGAAAGGAAAGTACTTATTCCACAGCTGTTGGAACTCGTCAATTTATCAGATAAGCGCTACGAATATGTAGATTTATTGTCTCGAGGCATGAAGCAACGGTTATGTTTGGCGCGTTCGCTCATCCATGACCCAAAAGTGTTGATTCTGGATGAGCCGGCTTCTGGTTTGGATCCTCGGGCAAGGGTCGAAATGCGGGAAATCATCAGGCAGCTGAAACAAATGGGCAAAACCATTTTAATTTCATCTCATATTTTGCCGGAGTTAGCGGAGATGTGTGATGAAATAGGCGTGATTGATAAAGGCCGGTTAATTGCCCAAGGCAGTGTTGAAACAATTCAATCCCAATTGCAGGGAGATAAGCAAATTACCGTGAAAGTATTGAATGAAATAGAAAAGACCGTGAAGTTCTTAGAAGAAGATCCGTTTGTTTCATCCATTGAAGTGTCGGAAGGAAAAGAGGAAATCACCTTTGTTTATAAAGGTTCAGCAGAAGACCAGATGAAATTGTTGCATAAAGCCATCTTAGCAGGTCTTTCCATTTATGCATTCATGGAAGAACAAAAGGATTTGGAAGATGTGTATATGGCCATTACGAAGGGAGCGGATTCAAAATGAAAGGATTCATTTTTAATCCCGTATTGATGAAAGAATTAAAATTGCGTTTCCGCGCCTTTAAAAGCTTTTCCGGCTTGATGTTTTACTTGGCGGTGCTCATCATCTTTGTTTCCGGCTTCTTGCTTGTATTTACTAATTTTTCGGTTTCCGGCTTTTTTAAACCAAGTCAAAGTTTCCTAATGTTTGCGGTGCTTTCCGTTTTGCAAATGGCGCTTGTCATGTTTATTACGCCGGGGCTTACTGCCGGGTCCATCAGCACAGAGCGGGAAAAGCAAACACTGAATATTTTGCTGACGACGACCCAAACCTCTTCCCAAATTATTATCGGGAAATTATTGTCATCGGTTGCGTTTCTCATTTTAATGCTCATGGCGGGGCTGCCGCTGTATAGTATGGTGTTTTTATTTGGCGGCGTATCCCCATGGCAGTTTATGACGATGTTTTTCTTTTATTTCGTGACATTGATTGCTATTGGCAGCATTGGAATCATGTTTTCGACCCTGACGAAAAGAACGATTGTTTCCATGATTGCCACTTATGGGTCCATGATCTTTTTGGGTGGTATTACCTTGTTCTTCTTTTTCATTGGCTTTTATTTAGATGAAATAATGACAGTACAGCAAAATACTCAAAATTTAAATTCTTTTTCACCATTCACTTATTTTTGGGCATGCATTAATCCGGGTGTTTTGATTTTTACGTTGCTTTATCCAGAATTAAGGAATACATTGCAATTAGCAGTTGGCATTGAATTTCCAAATTGGATTGTCTATTTAATCTTCTATGTGCTGATAACCGTTGTTTGTTTAACCATTGCGATCCGTAAATTGCGGGCAAATATGAAAACGAATCGTTAAGGAGTGGGAAAGATGGATCGTCAAAAGGAATTATTCACATTTGTAAAGCGGGCAAAACGAAGCTTAAACGTGGAGAAAATGCTGCCTCTATTGCAATATGGAATTTTTCTTTCAATCTTATTTAGCTTGGCGATCCTAATGCTTTCCCGCTTTTTTGTTTTTCCTTATTATGATGAAACGGCTTTTGTAGTAGCCTGTGCAACGATTATGTCAACTTTTGTTTATATGTGGAAGAAGCGCATTCGCATGAAAGAGGCGTTGCGGAAGCTGGATGTTTATTATCCATTTAACGAGCTGGTTACCGCTTTATCCTTTCAACAACATGAACATCCATTGATAGAATCCATCATGAATAAAGCGGTAAAAGAATCAAATGAGGCTTATGTGCGCTTTAGGAACCGTCCGAAACAATATTGGCGGCCAAAAGCATTACTAGGCATTTTATTTGCTTCCATCCTTTTGATAGCTTTATGGATTTTCCCTTCTGAAACCCAGCAAGAGGCGCAAGGGGTGGAAAAGGAGCGGACTGCGATTCAGGAAATGAAAAAGGAAGTCGCTAAGTTGGAGAAAAAATCCAAATCTGAAGATGTGAAAAAGAAAATGAGGGAACTTCAAGAAAAGTTGAAAGAGGCGGAAACGGCTGAAGAAGCGCTTCGTGAAGTAGTGAAAAAACAAAAAGAATTAACCTTGTTAGAACAAAAATTGAAGGAAAAGCAGCTGGCTGAAAAGGGAGAAGGGGAAGGGCTCTCAGATGAGGAATTGCAGAAGTTAAAAGAGCTCGGGGAGTTGCAAAATGCCCTAGCCCAAAACGCCTTAAGCACACAATCGTATTTAAGCAAACTAGGAAAGCCAATTAGTTTTGATTTGCAAAATACGATTAGCCAAATGAATGAATCAAAAAGTTCCCAATCCCAAAATGCCTCCGCATCTCCAAAAGGAACGGGGAACAATCAAGGGAATCAACAGCAAGATAATGGGAAGACAGCCCAAGGCAATGCGGGTTCCGGGAGTAATCAAGGCCAAGGAAGTAGCGGAAAAGGAAATCAACAAAGCCAAAGAAGCGGCGGCTCAGGAAATGGAAGCAATCAAGGCGTCGGCTCTGGTGCTGTGCGTCAAGGAGGCTTCTCTTCAAGTGGTGCTGGATTAGGAGCGGGAGGGCGTACACTTCTTTCCGTTCCTTCCGAAAGATTAGGGGGAAGCAGTGATCCAACTGTTGATGGAGGTACATTAGGAGAAGGAGATCCGGCAGACGAACAAAAAGGTTCGGTTCCAGCAACGAAAGGAACTGTTCGGCCATACGAAGAAGTCATCGGGGTATACGAAGAACGCTATTTGCAAAGCGCAAAACGTCTACAATTGCCAACGGATTTACAAAATGTTGTGGAGTCGTACTTTTCATCGATTCAGTCTGAGGAGTAGGGGGAATTCGTTTGTTTAGTGAACAGCAATATACGGAAATGTCGGAACAATTGCAGCGGGTGAGGGAAGAAATCGGCAAACTAATTGTTGGTCAGGAGGAGGCGGTTGAATATACATTGTTTTCTATATTAGCTGATGGGCATGCATTATTGGAAGGTTTGCCTGGCATGGGGAAGACGATGCTGATTCGGACCATTTCACAGGTTTTAGACTTATCCTTCTCCCGCATTCAATTTACGCCTGATTTAATGCCTGCAGATATTACAGGAACCAATATCATTCAGCGGACGGATAAAGGCAATCATCAATTTGAGTTTCAGCCAGGGCCGATTTTCAGCCAAATGGTGTTGGCTGATGAAATCAACCGGGCAACGCCGAAAACGCAAAGCGCCTTATTGGAAGCGATGGGGGAAAAGACGGTGACGGTTTTGGGAGATACGAAACCTATGGCAAAACCGTTTTTCGTATTGGCGACACAAAACCCCATTGAAATGGAAGGAACTTATCCTTTGCCAGAGGCGCAAATGGATCGTTTTTTATGCAAAATTTTAGTGCCGTATCCAAGCAAAGAAGAGTTGATCGAAATTGTTAGACGTACAACCGGTTCACAAGATGTACAGCTGGAAAAAGTGATGGAAGCTGAGAGTATTATTTTAGCGCAGCAAATGGTCAAGGAAGTGCTGGTAGCCGATGAAATGTTGGAATATGCCGCCGATTTAGTGGTTGCGACGCATCCGAAAGAAGACAATGCCCTTTCCATTGTGAAGCAATATGTTATGTACGGAAGCGGGCCTAGGGGATTCCAAAGCATTATTAAACTGGCAAAAGCGCGGGCAGTTTATCACGGAAGATTCCATGTTGCCATTGCGGATATAAAATCTGTCGCCAAACCGGCATTGCGCCATCGAATTCTTTTGAACTATGAAGGGGAAGCAGCAGGAAAAACTACAGACGACCTAATCGATGAAATTTTACATCATCTTCCTCAAGGAGCATCTTCATGAATCCTTTTATTTTGCCGGATGAGTTGATTTCTAAAATCGGGCGCTTATCGGTGGCTACATCTTCTAAATTAAGGGGGCATCATAAAGGCTCCCACCGCTCTTTCCGCTTTGGCTCTTCCCTTGATTTTTCCGATTATCGGGAATATGCCCAAGGGGATGATGTGCGGCAAGTGGACTGGAATGTCTATGCTAGAACGGAGAAGTATTATATTAAGCGTTTTTTAGATGAACAGGAAATGAGAGTCCATATTTTGCTTGATTCTTCCCGCTCGATGGGGGAGGAGAAAAAGTGGCTGTTTGCAAGGCAGATTGCTTGTGCTTTAGGTTTTATGGTTTTAAACAGAGACGACCGGCTTTCCTTTTCTACAATAGAAAAAGATTCGTTTTTTAGAAGGAAAGGGGCCGCTTATCGAAAAGTTTTCTTGCAAAAGGTGACGGAATTAGAAGAGACGTCTTATAAAGGGAGCTTTGCCAAAAACGCTTTAATGGCGATGCCAAAAGATTGCACTGTTCTTTTTGTCGTGACAGACGGTTTAGAACCTTTGGAAGAATGGGAGCAATTTTTCTGCAAGCTTCCGCGGTTTTCAGGGGATGTCCGCTGCATTCAAATTGCGACGAAAGAAGAAATAAATCCAACTTATATGGGAGATGTCCGGCTCATTGATGTAGAAACAGATGAACAACTCAATGTTTCCATATCCAATAAAGTGCTGGAGGAGTATAAAAGGGAACGGGAGGAGCATGAAAAGGCCTTCCGTGCGATTTGCCAACGTTTTGGCATTAAAACCCTTCAACTTGTCGCGGAAGATGGAATACAGCAGGCCATTTTTCATCAGCTATTAACGAATCGGTGGGTACAGTGAGGTGATGCATTTTGGGATTTAGTCAATGGATGTTTCTATGGACCATCGTTTTTCCTATTATTGTTCTACTTTATTATTTCTTCCGAAAGAAATATAAAGAACAAGAAGTTGCTTCTACTCTTTTTTGGGAACAAGTGATGCAGGAAACGAATGTGTCACCTTACTTAAAACATTTGCAAAGAAATGCTTTATTTTATTTACAAATGCTGGCGCTGCTTCTTTTTGTTCTTGCATTAATGAATCCATATATTAAAACAGAGGAAATCACTAGTGAGCAAGTCATATGGATTGTGGATACGTCTGCCACCATGCTTGCGGGAAAAGAACAATCAACGTTTGAAAAACACAGGGAAGAGATGCGTTCTTTAGTTAAGACAATCGGTGATAGGCCTTTAACAATCATCACAACGGGAAGTGAACCAAAGGCCATTGTTCGGCAAGAAACGAATGTTCAGCAAATCGAAAAGGCGATTGAAGGACTAACGGTCACTTATGAAGACGAACAGCTGACGAAAGCGTTGGAAATGGCCAATGCCTTTGTCGGGGATACACCAACAACGATTTATTTATTTACCGATGCTCTTTCCCGTTCGGATTTGCCCATTGAAAACGACCATGTGAAATGGATTGTAAAGGGAGCAGAGCAAGGTTTAGAAAATGTATCCATCACAAGGCTTGCTGCAACCAATGCGAAGGATGGAACAATCTCTTTATTGCAAATAAAAAATGAAACGAAAGAAAATCAAACGGTAAGGCTTTCATTTTTTGATGAAGAAGGCAAGGAGCTGCTGAAAAAAACGATAACGTTGCAGGCGGAAGAAGAATGGACCAACACCTTTGAAGGACTTCCAAAAAGTGATGTGCTTATAGCTGCGATCAAAGCAAAGGATGATTACGAAGCGGATAATTCGCTCATGTCCTTTGTTGGAAATGATCCATATGAAATTGCAGTAGGTCAAAATATGCATAAGTTAGTGCAAGTGGGCTTTCAATCGTTAGGGCTGGATGTAAAAAGCGTTCCAGATGAACAATTGAAATCTTTAAAAGAAACCATTGTGGTGACCAATCAAACAGAACTTTTGGAGCGGAATGAACCCATTTTATTAATCGGTCGGGATGATGAGGTGGAAATGGAGGTCAACGGGAAGGTCGAAGTGTCGCAAGATGAGTTGTTCGCCTTCAGTTCATTGGAAGATGTGTATGTCAGTGCTGTGTATCCGCCTTTTGAAAACTTTGAAACGATTGCGAAAGTAGATGAGCATCCGTTCATTCAGCGGTCTCCAAAAGGCGATATTGTGATTTTAACAGACATTGAGTTTACAGATTGGCCTCTGAATCCATCCTTTCCATTATTTTTATGGAGCGTTCAAAATGAGATGATGGAAGGGAAAAGTTCATTAGGCATCTTCACGCCAAATGAGCAGCGGGCCGTTTCGCTCGTTCCAGGAGACTGGTCGATTTATACGGCAGATGGAAAATACGTATCTTCCTTTGCAAAGTCACAGGAGTTTCGGGCGCCGACAACACCGGGGTACTATATTGCCCGCTCTGAACATGAAGAGAAGCCATTGATTGTTCAACTGCCACAGAAGGAACGAACAATTCAAGAGGGGACGAGTTTTGAGCTGGGAAATGCCGTGAGCGGTCAGGTTGAAGTAAGGAATGAATCTTTGGCGAAATGGATTGCGCTTATGATTTTAATCTTGCTTGTTATAGAGTGGGAGGTGCAAAGAAGATATGGGTTTGCGAATGGATGATCCAATATTTCTGCTTTTGCTCATACCACTCTTAGGGTATTTGATTTGGACGTGGTTGCGCCATCGTTCCATGCTCAAAAAAGGGCATAAAATCGTGTTCATTATTCGAATTATGGCAGTAACGCTGCTCGTTTTTGCCATCGCCTCCCCTTACCTTTTGTTGCCTGTTAAAGAAGAGCAAGTACTATTTCTGATTGACCGTTCCGCTTCTACGGCCGGAACGGAAAAGGAAGTGTTGAATTTCATAGAAGAAAGTTTGAAAGCTAAGAAATCAACCCATTCGGTAGGAGTTTATTCCTTTGCTTCTAACTTTCAAACGGAAGCGATTTTATCGAATACATTGGAGCATGCGCCGACTTTAAGTGAAATGAGAGAAGTCGACGCAACGAACATCGAGCAGGCTTTACAATTGGCATCAGGCATTGTTGACAAAGATAAAGTTTCCCGTATTGTCCTTCTATCGGATGGGGTAGAGACAAGTGGGGAAGCGTTGGAAAGTGCTACGAGAATGGCCGGTTCAAAAATATCGGTGGATGTTGTTCCAATCAAAAGAGATGTAGTTCACGATGTGGCTATTCGCAGTTTTACAACGCCGCAAGTAGCGTATCAAGGGGAAGAACAGCAATTAGTGGTGGAAATGGAATCACCGATTGATACAGATGGAGAGTTATGGCTGTATGAAAATGATCAGCTTATTTTCCGGGAAAAGATTCAATTGGATGAAGGAAGAAATGTATTTGCTTATCCCCATAAAGGAAGCAAAGAAGGTTTAGTGAAATATGAAGCGTTTATTCAAACCGATAATGATGCCATTTTAGAAAACAATAAATTGACGAGTGTAACAAATGTTCAAAGCACCCCAAGGCTCTTGATTGTGAGCCAGGAAGGAAATTCACCCATTGCCAAAATGTTAAATCCTTCTTCTATTCCTTTTGATGAAGTAGCTGCGGAAGAATTGCCAAGTTCTTTGTCTTACATTTTGAAATATAACGCCATCATTTTTGACAATGTACCCGGCCATCTTGTCGGGGAAGGGAGAATGAGCGTCATCGAGCAGGCGGTGAAAAATTTTGGCGTTGGCTTTATGATGGTTGGCGGTGAAGATAGCTTTGGATTGGGCGGTTATTTTAAAACGCCGATTGAACGGCTGCTTCCAGTGGAAATGGAAGTGCAGGGGAAACATCAGTTGCCATCTTTAGGGCTTATCCTTGTTATTGACCGTTCCGGAAGTATGTCGGGGGCGAAAATAGAATTAGCGAAGGAAGCGGCGGTGCGTTCCGTCGAATTGCTCCGGGAGGGAGACACTTTTGGGCTGATTGCATTTGACACTGAGCCTTGGGAGCTTGTTGAAACAAGCCCTATTCAAAATAAAGATGAGGTAATGAATACGATCTTATCCATACCGCCGGGCGGGGGTACCAGCATTTATCCTTCACTAGCATTGGCGTATCAAAATTTATCTCCTTTAAACTTACAGCGGAAACATATTATTTTATTAACCGATGGACAGTCAGCTACTTCTGGAGATTATGAAAGTTTAATGGAAAGCGGAAAAGAAAAGTTCATCACCTTATCAACGGTTGCCATTGGAATGGATGCAGATAGGAGATTGCTAGAACATTTAAGTGAGCTTGCCGGCGGAAGATATTACGATGTTTCGGATGAAACGACCATTCCATCGATTTTATCCCGGGAGACGGCGATGATTTCACGGACCTATATTGAAAACCATCCTTTTTATCCAACAGTCTACCGAGCGGAAGGATGGAATCATTTATTTGAAGAGGGCGTTCCGAAAATGAATGCCTATATCGGTACAACGGCAAAAGCAGCGGCTCGTGTTATTGCAGAAAGTGAAAAGGAAGACCCGGTACTTGCAGAATGGCAATATGGGTTGGGGCGGACCATTGCCTTTACTTCTGATTCAACAGGGGCTTGGTCAGGAGATTGGGCTCGTTGGAATCATTGGCTTGATTTTTGGTATACAGCAATTTCCAGATTATTACCGAATTATAATGATATAGCTTACGACATTCGCATGGATGGGGACGGCTCTTTCATTATTACCGACCCAACAAATCAGGCTGCTTTCATGGATGTAGCCGTTGTAGATGAGCAAGGAAATGAGCTGGAAGTCCAATTAGAAACCCTTTCAGCCAGCAAAGTGCGGGCAGTAGTTGATGCAAAACCTGGCTTAGTGTTTTTTAGAATTTCAAAAGGTGAAGATGTGTATCAAGCGGGATTCACCATTCCGTATAGCGAAGAATATGACTTGCAGCCGGCAAACGAAGAATTGCTTAAGGAAATTGCTGAAAGAACAGGCGGAAAAGTGATTGAGGAGCCGCAAGAAGTGTTTCGGGCTTTTAAAGAACAAGGAGCAACCCGCCAAAACATCTCAAGTTTATTATTGTTAATCAGCTTATTAATTTTCTTTATTGATATAACCATCCGAAGATTTGGCTGGACTTTCCTCATGAATGTAGGAAAGCCGAAAAAAATTGCGGTGGACCATGAAATAATAGAAGAAGAAACGAATGTAGCCCAAATTTTAAAAGGAATGAAGAAAAAGTAGAGGATGGCGGCCCTTGCGCCATCTTTTTTTCATCACCGTTTGTTATCGCTTCATTATAAAGAAATGATATAATGTAGCTACAACAATGTCGAAGGTAAAAGGAGAGGAAATCGTTGACGTATCAAGCATTTTATCGTGTATATAGACCGCAGAGTTTCCGTGAAATGTCTGGTCAAACTCACGTGAAAAGAACGCTGCAAAATGCTCTCCTAGCAAATAAAACAACCCATGCGTATTTGTTTTCCGGTCCTCGAGGCACAGGGAAAACGAGTACGGCCAAAATTTTTGCTAAAGCATTAAATTGTGAAAAAGCGCCAACTAATGAACCTTGCAATGAATGTCCTACTTGTCGAAGCATTACGGAAGGTTCGCACCCGGATGTCATTGAATTCGACGCCGCCTCCAATTCCCGCGTTGAAGAAATCCGCGACATTATTGAGAAAGTTAGATTTGCTCCTGCAAGCGCCCGATATAAAGTGTATATTATCGATGAAGTGCACATGCTTTCCACAAGCGCTTTTAATGCATTGTTAAAAACATTGGAAGAACCGCCAGCCCATGCAGTATTTATTTTAGCAACCACTGAGCCGCATAAATTGCCAGCAACCATCATTTCCCGCTGTCAACGATTTGATTTTAAACGCCTTTCATCAAGCGATATTGTGGAACGGATGAAAGTCGTATTAGAGGATATCCAATTACCTTACGAGGAACAGGCGTTAAAAGTAATTGCGCAAGCGGCAAGCGGCGGTATGCGGGATGCTTTAAGTTTATTGGACCAAGTTGTTTCATTCAGCGGGGAAAAATTGACCCTTGAAAATGCATTGCTCGTAAGCGGTTCGATCAGCCAAGATGTTTTTTATGATTTAGCAGCGGCCATTCAAGAAAAGAACATTGCACACATCCTGTCTTTATTGGATGAATTAATTGCAGAAGGGAAAGATCCTCTCCGCTTGTCGGAAGATTTGATTACCTTTTTCCGGGATTTATTATTGCTTCAAACGAGCGAAGATTTAGAGGAATTGCTTGAGCTTGTTACGCCGGAAGAAAAATTTGTGGAGTTGTCCCGCGGGGTTTCCGCCGATACATTGTACGGTTACATTGACATCCTTTCAAAAACCCAACAAGATATGAGATATTCCCACCATACGAAGGTATACTTGGAAACTGCTTTATTAAAAATGGCTCAACTATCAAATGTTGGCGCCGTCAATGTAACCCAAGCAGACCCTGCTTTGAACGATAAAGTTGCCCAATTGGAGAAAATAGTCTTTCAATTGAAAGAACAAATGGAAAACGGACAGGCAATTTCCGCTGTCAACCAGCCTGCCAGAGAAGAGAATCGCCAAAGAATAAAAATCACGAATGGATTTAAAGCACCAGAGGGCAGAATAAAAGAGGTATTAAAAGCAGCTACGAAAAAGGATATTATTCAAGTGAAAAATGCTTGGCTGCCGGCTTTGAATCAGCTTCAAAAATCCCAATCCGCCCTTTTTGCGGAAGCTGAACCGGTTGCAGCATCTTCTAGTGCATTTGTGATAAAATTCAAGTATGATATACATTGTCAAATGGTTGCTGATAACAGAGATCTTACTACTGCATTATCACAAATGCTTTTCCAACAAACAGGAAATATGTATGAAATTTTATGTATTCCTGAAAGCCAGTGGACTGTTTTAAGGGAAAACTTTATTCGCGAGAACGGTTTAAACCTTAAAAAAGCCCAAAATACTGAGAACAGGGTTCAGGAAAGTGTTCCAGAAGCACCATATATTGACGATGTGAAAGAAATGGAATCAGAAGATCCAATTGTAAAAGAAGCGGAAAAAATGTTTGGAAAAGATTTTGTTGAGGTAGTGGATGATTGAGGAGTTTCAGCATAATTTTAAATGAATGTGATTGAAGGAGGACGTTTTTATGCGTGGAATGGGTAATATGCAAAGCATGATGAAAAAAGTGCAAAAAATGCAAAAAGAAATGCTTCAGGCACAGGAAGAATTAAATGCAAAACAATTTGAAGGAACTGCTGGCGGCGGTATGGTGAAAGTGACAGTAAGCGGTGAACGTAAAGTGCTTGATGTAAGCATCGATCCTTCTGTAGTGGATCCAGAAGATGTAGATATGCTTCAAGATTTAATTATTGTTGCAACTAATGAGGCATTGAAGAAAGTGGAAGAAGAAACAGCTGCAACAATGGGCAAATTCACTCAAGGTTTCAACCTTCCGTTCTAGGAGGCAATTTTGAATGTATTATCCTGAACCAATATCAAAGCTCATTGATAGCTTTATGAAATTGCCAGGCATCGGTCCGAAAACTGCGGCTCGACTGGCATTTTTCGTTTTAACTATGAAGGAAGATGATGTTTTATCCTTCGCCAAATCGTTGGTCGATGCAAAAAGAGATTTAACGTATTGCTCGGTTTGTGGACATATAACAGATGTGGACCCTTGCCACATTTGTTCCGACCAAACTCGTGATGTTTCAACGATTTGCGTTGTACAAGATCCGAAAGACGTGATTGCCATGGAAAAAATGAAAGATTACCATGGGTTGTACCACGTTTTGCATGGAGCCATCTCACCTATGGACGGAGTAGGACCTGAAGACATTAACGTAGCTTCTTTAATCAACCGTTTAAAAGACGAAAGAGTAAAAGAACTGATATTAGCAACGAACCCGACAATTGAAGGAGAAGCAACGGCAATGTATATTTCACGTCTTGTAAAACCATCAGGAATCCGAACAACACGGATTGCTCACGGATTGCCGGTGGGAGGCGATTTAGAATATGCCGATGAAGTAACATTATCTAAAGCTTTGGAAGGGCGGCGTGAAATATAAGGTGGGGTTATTTAGTCGTAAAGGAAAGTTGAAAAAAGAATTTGACGAACAGTTAATTCGTTTAATAAAAGAAACAAAAGATGATTGGAATTATGCAAAGCAGCTTGAAGAACTGACAGAAGACTATAATTTGGATGTCATTGCACAAAGCAGGATTGCAGAAAGTCTTCATTTTTATCTATTTAAAGAAGCGCGGATCCGGAAAATTATCATACGTTGAAAATTGAGCAATTGAGTTCTTCCGCAATAATTGTTTGCAGAAAACAATACTAAGAGTAGCCGTAATAGCATATGTTTCCAATGTACTTAAATTCGGAAGGGGATTTGATGGGTACATATTTTGGTTTAGGTGCTATATGCGTGCTACTCATGATTTTGCTAATCATCATGAAGAAAATCGGCTACGGAGTCATCATTGAAAAAATTGCGATTTTTTGGTTTCGTCTAGCATGTTCCTTTGCGTTTTTATACATTGCCCATATTACATTAGACGGATTTAACATCATCATTCCAGTTAACTTTTTTTCAGCCATCACGATCACAGTGTTAGGCTTTCCAGGTGTACTATGCATTGCCGTACTAACTTTATTTCAATAATTTAAAAAAACAGTTGCATCTTTCCAACTAAGTTGATATAATAAAGTTCCCTTTGCGATGAGGATATCTCAAAAAAGGATAAAAAATTATGTTGACACATCATCGGAGATTAGATATAATATAAAAGCTCCCAAAAAGAGCAAAAAAACACTTGAATTAATAAAAAAATGTGATATAATCAATAAATGTCATTAAGAAATATCTAATTGAACCTTGAAAACTGAACACCAAAACGTTAATGTTTAAAATTCTAATTCGTTAACCCTCGTTGACGGATTGGAGACGGACAAATTTTGAGCTTAATCAAATTTTCTTTTATGGAGAGTTTGATCCTGGCTCAGGACGAACGCTGGCGGCGTGCCTAATACATGCAAGTCGAGCGGACCAATTAAGAAGCTTGCTTTTTGA
>NZ_CP036528.1:439890-450989 GCF_004331915.1 Ureibacillus thermophilus | reverse complement strand
TCCCCCGTTAACCAAGAATTCTATCCCTATTATACAAAAAAAGCCTGTAGATTTGGCCACTAGTTAGGGACTTTGTCTACAAGCTGACATCATTTTCTCTTTGGAGAAAATGATGTTTTTTGTGCGCCCGGCATGTACATGAACTATAGGGTGTAAGTCCCGAACCCCGAAGACAGAAGTAGAGGTTAGCCAAGAGCAAGGGTGTCCGTGGTGACAAAGGTATTATTTTAATTTAGCAAACTGTTGAATCTTAATTGTAGAAAACTGTTTAAAATTATTTGTGGAAAATTGTTTAATTCTACTTGACGGTTACAGGAGCCTTTCCCGTGGATAGAAGTCAACTAAACTCCACATTATTTTGCATTTAATATACTATAAAACTCTTTATCATTTTTATAGATTGTTACAACCGGCAAAAAATCCGGATTTTCTTCTAATAAGATTTTTTTGTAATCCTCAGCAAGTTTTTTCGCTTCATTCAATTCAACATCTTCATTCACATATAGAATTAATTTGGATATGCCTAATTCTTTAATAACACTATATTCTGCATCGATAACAGATTTCTCTTTCTCTACCTTTTCCTCTAATTTCGGATTCTTTTCTATTTTTAAAACTTCCTCGATTTCTTTCATTTCCTTCTCACCTTTATTTGAATTATTTTTTTCACCAGCTGCTTGTTGTTTCGTTGTAGAGCTGTTTTGGCTTTCTTTTACATTGCTTTCGGTATTGGCCGATTGCTCACTTTGCGTTTCTTTTTTTGTTGATTTCTCAGTTGCTTCCGTATGTTTCTCTTCCGCAGCTTTTTCGGATTCTTTCTCGTCTCCAAAACAACCGCTTAAAAGATTTAAAACTAATAACATACAAAATAATCCTTTTATTGCTTTCACGTTGATGAATTCACCTACCCTTTCATAAAATGCCAAGCCCTGCCATCATTATCATTATAATTTTGAGTATACTTCTCTTCAATACATGAATCCCTCAATTTATCCTGAATCTTCTATTCAAGCTTATAAGGTTCAAAAGAAAAAGCCCTGCAAGAGATTTCTCTCGCAGAGCGTTTCTATACGGCGCAGATCCATCCACTCATTAATAGTTGTAATAATCATCGCCATAGTAATAGTCATCATAATAGAAATAGTCATCATAATGCTCATTAGGGTTATTTATGCCTAATTGTTCAGAGAATAATTCAAGTCCGTTGCGATATAGTTTGTTGATTTCTTCCAACTGAACATTTGTGCCATTATTTGAAACATGTAATTTAAACACAGCCCAATATAGATTATCGCCTGTATTTGCAGGAACTTTAAATGGATAATTCGGAACATTTGAATTTCCTAAGAATACTTCTACTTTAGATTCAGAATCGCTTAGTGGATACCCTTTAGAGAAGTTATGAACAAAGAACAGATACTCGCCATCTTCAAGTTTACAGATTGTTGTTGTTTCCGGACCATAATATTCAATGTCATCCCAGTCTAAATCAACGTATTGGTATCCATCGCTTCCAATATATTCGCGATTCGCATAATATACATGGAAGTTTTTCGTAGCAGTATGTGAGTCAACGTCTCTTTCTACATCGTTCCAAGGTAACATTATTTTTAATTCATTGCTTGCTGCAGCACGCATAATTGTTTCATTTACGCCTGTTTTAATTTTGCCGTTTGCAACAGTTGCAACAAAGTTTGAAGTCAAGTAGCCAACTCCTGACATTGTACCGTAGAATGTTCCTTCGCTGTTAGTTGCTAAGAAATAATAACCGTCTTTATCTGTTACTGTTCTGTAACCTCCAGTAACTTCAATTGTTACATTCGGTGCAGGGACTGAATATTTTGACCACTACATCCTAATACGTTTGTATAAGTAGTTGTCGCTGTTCCAGTTAATGAAGTATTGCTTGCGTTTGGTTTAACAGTGATAGATACGTTTTGTCCATAGGATTAAGAAATTGGTTCAAATCACAATTTTTATGCTGATTGATCGTAAGCTAAAACTGGCCATTCGATTGTTCTGCCGTTTACTGTAGCTGTTACATTAAAGTCGCTTGCTGATAAATTATAAATTGGTTTACTGAAGTAAGGTTTAAAGATATTCAGCATTTCCTTCGCTCAAGTTTCTGCAATTAATTTGAAGCCTTTCAGTTACAGTGGAGGGGAGTGAATAGCCACTCCTCAAATGGAGAAGATTAGTAAAATACATTTACTGTAACCAAGTAATCTTTCTCTTGAGTACGTGAATATTCCATTAGTTCCAAACTTCCGCCAATGCCCAATTCTCTTATGGCTGCTCGAATTAAATGTGCCGTATTATCAATTGATTGATTTGTAACAAAACGGAAGGTAAAGCGATTTTCTTTATTATTTAATATTTTTTCATTCAAAAATTGAGCGAGATTGGTTTCATCCACCGTATAGTCAGGAGTTAAATACTGAAGTCCTAAACTTTCGATGAGTTCCATATCCCCGCGCTCCATCAGCACTTCCAAATAGTTTGTGTTGGCAGCAGGATATGGCTGCTCCCGGCCGTTTAGCCCCCCGTCTTTCCAAGAATGATCGTGGCGGATTTCGCTATCTGACAATAAATAGTAATGATACATCACTCGGCCTGGTTGATCTGGTATTGGGTCATCCCAAGTTGCGTCCAAATGATACCACTTGCCATCCAGCTGCACGAGATTCCAGGCATGGCCATTTCCATGGGATTCCCCGCTAATCAACCGCACTGGAATATCCAACTCATCGAGCATTAAATACACCAACATCGCATACCCATTGCACAAAGTTTTTCCATTCGTCAACGCAAAATATGGCGCATTGACTGCTTGATTGAGCGATTCATCATAGGCAATATGCGTCACCACATAATCATGGACTGCTTTCACTTTCTCATGGTCGTTCATGGACGGGTCGATGATGTCGGCCAAAATTTCTTTTACCCGTTTTTCTACATATTCCGCTTGTTCCTTTGTTTGGTAATAGTTAACTTTAAAATCGATTGTTGCTTCATTACCACTTCCAGACATATCTAAACTATAACCTTTGAAATCATAGTTTAAATATTCATTTTCTGCTAAAATCTCATCCAGCGCTTTTATTACCTTTTCCTCTAATTTACTTAAGTCTCCAACATATTGAATTGAGAATTTCGTTTGCCGCTCGAGCATGGCTTTTTCAATTTGCTCTTTCCATCCATCTGAAGGAGTGGATGGATTAGATGATACTTGCAGCGTAAAACTTTCTTTTCCATTATGATTTTCATAAGTGACAGTTGAATGATGGTTTAATTTTTCGATGAATTCTGAATTTGAGATGGTTGTTTTTTCACCATTTTGGAGTAGATAATACGTCGCATTGCTATTTAATGGCAAAGAAACAATTCCATTTGCATCTTGAATTTCAATTGTATTGGCAGCAATGTTGTTCACTTTTCCTGTAATGGTTTTATGGATTTCTTGAATTGTAAAATTCATTCGAATTTCTTTGTTTAATGGCTGCTGCTTTTCGGATACTACATCCTTAGCTACCACCAATATGTAAGATGAACCATAGGAATAACCGGACGCCGGCGCCTCAACAATTACTTTGTAACCATCGTTTGATACTTTCGGTTCTTTGCCCTCAACCCGTCTCCCGTTTTCATCGAGAACGTAGATGGTATGGGTGTTGACCGATCTTGGATCGACTTTTTGATTGAAAGTAATTGTAAAAGGGTGGTTTGGATCTACGTCTTTCTTATCCCATGGCGATTCGGCAAAAGCATTAATTGCTCCAAACAAGAAAAATGCTGCAAATAGGATAATCGAAACATACCCTCTCAAAAATTTCATATACTTCCTCCTTTCACCATTCTAATAATATCACAAATAATTATTTGTCATCTAGAGACGGTTCGTGCGGCTCATACTAATGAATTGCCCAGGAGAACCGTCCCCACTTGCCTACAACTCGTTCAATGAATCTCGCAAATCTCTGACAACATATCCGGCATGGGAACATAAGCTTTCGGAACACAGATCCGAGCCGCCACATTATGGGGAAAATCAAGTTCATATACTAAAAACTTGTGAACTACCCCCACTTAATTTCTAGCGAAAATTTGAAGTGGGGGCTTCCAAAGAAGTTTGACTGCTTTAAGCAATCCTTATTCTTTGAGGCGTGTCCACTTCGCCGCTAGAGCATAAGACACTCAGGTCTACAGCTTTACTTTTCTTCAAGATATTTAATGCACCATTTACATCAGCGTTGATTAGTTTGCCGGACTTTGTTCGATACAAACCTCGCTTAATACGTTTGCCACTGAACTTATATTCTTTTGGATTGTCGGCATTATATTCAGGAATCTCATCCCCGTCAAAAAAGCTGGCTTTAGACGTATATGACTCTTCCTGTTTGAAGAATTTAATGCCGTAAAATTTACAAAGATACTCTAGTTTTTCTTTTATATTACCGAGAGGAATATTGACAAAGTTTTGATTTGTCTTTTTTCCCAGATTGATATTGCGCTGCAATGTTTCAGCATAGCCTATGACAAGGTTGCCAATTTGATTTTCAAGGCAATAGTTAATGATGTAACGGCAAGTCTTATTGATATAATCATTAACTTTATTATTGCGATTCATAGCAAGCAAAGCTTGTTTACGAGTTGTACCTTTGATTTTTTGCTTATCTTTAATGCTTTGAAGTCTGGCATTTTCTTTGTTAAACCATTGATTAATACTTTTTAATCTCCGCCCATCAATGATGAACGATCTGCCGTCTGATGTGACACAAGTGGCAAGATTATTCACTCCTAAATCAATCGCCAGTGCTTTTTGGTCATTTAATTCTCTTTGATCTTCAGGCATTTCATATTTATACTGAATCTCAAAGAACCTGGCATGATGTTTAGGAATAATTTCAATCTGCTTAATCTTTTTGTCAAGCAACACAGGCGGAATCGTTATCGTGATAGGCTTATGAGTCTTTTTATACAGATTCGAATACGGTATCGTGAATTTGTTGCCGTCTATACGAATTTGACCAATGATTAGTGAATGAAAGCCATCTTTTTTAAGATATTTTGGGATACTGATAGCCTTGTAGTCATATTTGCCTTGCTTGGCTAGTTTTACTAAGCCAAAGAAAGATTTAAAAGATTCGTTAACCTTTTTTAAGATTTGCTGTGCCATGTTGCTATTTAACAGCTTATAGTTTTCGTTCGTTTTTGCAAGATGATAGTTTTTCTCATAATTAAGAAATTCCTTGTGTTCAAAATAGTATTGTCTGACATTGTATAATCCGACGTTGTATATGTTTTTGGCAATATGGCACAGTTCTCTAAGAGTCAAGTATTCTTCTTTCGTCAAACCATTTAGCTGTTGCTTGATACAAAAATACATTTTTTCACCTCCCATCTAACTATATTTTACTTAATTTTACTGAAAATAATATAGATTCAGTAAAATATAGTTAAGGCGATTCATCTCCCACTTACTCCGCTTCGCTTCGTTGAAGTGGGAGTCTTCTCGCCTATTGTAGATAAAACGACTAACGATCGTACCCGTCAAATTGAATTCTGATTCCGATTCAACTTCCCCTCAACGATCGTTCCACTCTCAGTCTTGTATGTGTAATTCAAGCAACAGATTGTTTTGTTGAACAGCATAAATGAATTCCCAAACGCTCCATTTTTCGTTTTCCATAAACTCCCTTAACTTGCTCTAGAAGTTCATTACAATTTATGGTATGGTAATAACAACCTATATCTTAGGAATTAAAATAAAGTGAAAAAATACGCATTCAAACTTTTATTTCGAAAGGAGAGTAAAAGTGCGAATTCAATATAATCAAGGGCAATTCGTACAAAACCGATATCATCATACCAATACGAATTTAAACAAGACGTTAAAGAAACTGTCTTCAGGATATCAAATCAATAGTGCTTCCGACGATGCCGCAGGACTTGCAATCAGCGAAAAAATGCGAGCTCAAATCCGAGGTCTAAATCAAGCCGGGGAAAATATAGAGGATGGATTATCGTTATTACAGACAGCTGATGAAGCTTTAGGTCAAATTATAAACCCAAATTTACAACGTATGCGTGAGCTAGCAATCCAAGCTGCCAACGATACATTAACAGATGATGACCGTGCAAACATTCAAAAGGAAATAGATAACATCATAAAAGGTATTAATGATATCACAGATGGTACTGAGTTCAACACGATTAAATTGTTGCAGCCACCTATTGAACTACCACCTGCAACCCCTACAGGAATTGTCGATCTCGTGTTAGTTTTTGATGATACGGGTAGTATGGATCTCATTCAAAAGAAATTCGCGGATAATATACAAAACTTACTTACGTCCATCCAAAATAAAGGAGTTCATGATATCCGAATTGGGATTTTAAATTATGCAGCAGGATCTAATATGGGGATTGATGAATGGTATGATGCCAGTCTATTTGATGGACAAGTATGGACATCGGACCCTAACAAGGTCATTAACGAAATTAATAATATCGCTCAATCGACCCGGGGCGGTATAGAAAAAAATATGACTGCCCTCCAAAAAGTAATAGAATATTATAACTTCAGAGAGTTCCCAGATAGTAATACTCGATACAAACACATTATTCTTGTTACAGATGAACCTGGGGATGATAACAATTTAGCAGCTGAAACTGCACAAATGTTAAATAACAACAATATTACGGTGCATGGTGTTTATCATTTATCAGGTCCTTGGACTTCCCCAGGATTAAATCATGTTATCAATGAAACAGGCGGAAAAAAAGTTGAAATAACTAATGCTAATTGGGGAAGTCAACTTTCAAGTGTTATTGGGGAAACCATTGGAGAAGTAGCGAATGTTCCAGAAGAGCCAGATACAATGCAACCAATCATTCTACAAATTGGCCCTAATGAGGGACAACAATTAAGATTTAATTTATATGATTGTAGGGCACATAAAATTGGTGTAGATCCATTATCTGTGACAACTCGCCAAGAAGCAGAATTAGCTCTAAGCAAAATTGATGCAGCCATTGAATTAATTACTAGCCGTCGTAGTGAATATGGAGCATTATATAATCGATTAGAATTTGCCCTTCACGATGTTAAAAATATTGAAGAACAATTAACAAAAGCCGAATCAACATTACGTGATGCAGATATGGTGAATGAAATAGCTAAATTGAATAAAGATCAAGTGCTTCTACAATCCTCCCAATCAATGATGGTTCAAATTAATCAAATGAGCCAAGGGATTTTACAATTATTGAAATAAGGAGCTCTATAATATTTGGTGTTGGTGGGTAAAAACCAGCACCAATTTTTTTACACAAAAAAATGAGACAGAGACAAAACTCTGGTAACATATAATCGACCAAAACCACATTTACAAGGAGTGATGTCACATGTCTCATCATTATTCAATACGTAATTTATTAAATATTAAAGATAAAAACATTTGATGAACATTTTTGTGCAGAAGAACTCATTAAAGGGGTCCAATCAAAAGTCTTTTATGGCCAATTAACTTACCAACCAAAAGCGTGCTATGCTTGTGGCCATGTCTTCGATGATCAAATCATTAAACACGGTTTTAAAACGTCTCTCATTAAAATGCCTAGCATTTCAGGTTTTCATACCTACTTAAAATTGCGTAAACAGCGTTATTTCTGTAAACATTGTCATTCCACGTTTACTTGAAAAACGAGCGTCGTGGCTAAAAACTGTTGTATTTCCAACAATACCAAAGTATCGATTGCTTTAAACGCCAAAGATAAAATATCCGAAAAAGATATTGCAATGAAACATAATGTTTCTCATGCCACTGTCAGTAGAGTCATTGACAGCTTTTATAGCTACTATCAGCCGAATTATCACTATCTTCCTAAGCACCTGTGTTTTGACGAGTTTAAATCAGTGAAATCCGCAGCTGGAGCGATGTCCTTTATTTTCTGCGACTCTGAAACGGGGGAGATTGTGGATATCGTGGAGGACCGGAGATTACATGTCCTTAAAGAGTATTTCTTACGGTATTCCAAGAAGGCGAGAGATGCGGTAAAAACGATTGTCATCGATATGTACAGCCCTTATATTTCCTTAATCCAAGAAGTTTTCCCTAAAGCGGAAATCGTACTCGACAAATTCCATATCCTCCAACTATTTAGCAGAGCTTTAAACAAAACGCGCATCAACGTCATGAATCGGGATAAAAAGAATTACAATAAATTGAAAACATACTGGAAGCTCCTTCTGAAAGATCAAACAAAACTTGATTATAAGAACTATACATATCATCGTTGCTTTAAAAAGATTACCTCGGTATCGGATTGAGTCTCAAATGGATATCCCTTTGCAAGCGATTCCTCCCTCAATTCCACATAGTGATAGATTTCGCCATTAAATATAATCCAATATCGCTCATTTTCATAAGACAATGGCTGATGCCCTGCCTCAAGGTCAATAATGCTCAGCCGTCGAAATCCAAAGTTTACATATTCATCAAAAAAATAACTATCATCGTCAGGACCCCGATGAATAATGATATCATTCATTTCTTGAAACGTTTCTTTCCATTTTCCATCAATGGTTCTCGTATGATCATGAATGCACCCAATAAAACCGCACATGATATTGTTCCCTCACTTTATCAAGTGAATTTATAGATTCACAATGTTGCTGTCAGAATAGTATATTTTTTGAAAAACATAAATTTAACAAGCTCTATTTTCTATAGAGTTCCTGTAATGAACTTTTAACAATGATTTCTTCTGAAATCTGTTGCGATATTCTCATAATAGAAACAGATTAACATAAAAAACGTTAAAATTAGGGAAAATTACCTAAATTCCATCTATTCTATATGAATTAAATCTTTTATAAACACTTAATCTTTATCCTCTTGACAGACTCCTACATTTCCTATTAGACTGATTAATTCAAAAATAGGCAAACAAGCTATTACCTATAACCGCAAGTAACCGGTTATAGATAGTGACTTGTTTTTTATTTCATCCCTCTCATTAACATCGAATAATGATTGTATTTTCCCAAAATTACTTATATAGCTCTTTTCTCCATAAATTTTGCAAATTTATTTTTTATGATGATATTAGCAATGATTCAAATGACATATTTACGGAGGGAGCTAGAATGAAGAAATTATTGTTTGGAACCGTTTTGGCGGGAGTTGTTGCTATTGGTGCGGCATGCTCAAACGATTCGATGCAAGGACATGATATGGCAAACATGAAAAATAAAACGCCTGAAGTCAGCAAACAACTGCCTTCAGCAACAAATATGGAAGTGTTAACGGGCAAAGAGATTCACCTTACCGCAAAGGAAGCGCTATTACAAATAAATGACAAAGTAAAACTTCCGGTCTACACGTACAATGGATCGGTTCCAGGAGCACAAATCCGGGTGAAACAAGGAGATACGGTGAAAATCCATTTGAAAAATGAATTACCAGAACCGGTTACGATTCACTGGCATGGCTACCCTGTTCCAAATCGTCAAGATGGAGTTCCGGGCGTCACGATGAACGCAATTCAACCGGGTGAAACCTTTACGTATGAATTTACTGCAACCGTACCGGGAACATATTGGTATCATTCTCATCAAGAAAGCGCGAAACAAGTAGATAAAGGGTTGTATGGCACATTCATCGTAGAGCCGAGGAATGAAGAAAAAGCCGATCGGGATTATACACTTGTATTCGATGAATGGATAAGTAATCCTGATGAAAGCAACATGGATATGAGCGGCATGGATCATAGTCAGATGGAACATGGCTCGATGAACAGTATGAATCACGATATGAGTATGTATGATATTTTTACGATTAACGGGAAAAGCGGTTCCGCTATCAAACCTTTAAAAGTGAAGAAAGGAGAAAAAGTACGACTTCGCCTTGTAAACGCAGGATACATGTCCCACAAACTCCATTTACACGGTCATGATTTTAAAATTGTCGCAACAGACGGGCAACCGTTAAAAGATCCGCAGCCAATCAAAGATGAATTATTAAATATTGCTCCGGGTGAACGTTACGATATTGAATTTACAGCGAATAATCCGGGAGAATGGTTATTAGAATGCCATGGTAATATGAAAGGTACCGGTGACATGAAAGTGAAAATTCAATACGAAGGCGAAAAAGGCAACACTGATAAAGCGAATGCAACAGAAAATTTACCTGTAGTTGATATGACAAGCTACGGAAAGCAAGAGTTGGGTGAATTTACATTAGATCAAAAATATGATGTAGAGTATACAATGGATTTAGGAACCGCGATGGGCAAAGATGGCATGGTCTTCACGATTAATGGGAAAACGTATCCTGAAACAGCACCTGTCAATGTGAAGACAGGAGATTTAGTAAAAGTAAAATTGGTGAACCATTCACCGACAGATTTACATCCTATGCATTTACACGGACACTTCTTCCAAGTATTAAGTAAAAATGGTAAGCCAATTACAGGCTCTCCATTGATTAAGGATACGTTGAATTTAAAACCGGGTGAAGAATATGTAGTCGCATTTAAAGCGGATAATCCGGGAAATTGGATGTTCCATTGCCATGACTTGCACCATGCTTCAGCCGGAATGGTCACAGAAGTAACATATAAAGATTACAAATCTGACTATAAGCCAGATCCGAATGACACAACAAATAAACCTGAATAACGATGAAAATGGGGCTGTCTAAAAAGTCCATTTTAGTTGAAAATCCGCCAAAATTAAAACCCAAAGAATGTTGATTTTACAGCATTCTTTGGGTTTGCTTTTTTTAGATTTCGGGATTAAATACTACTTTTCGGACAGCCCCATTCTTACCTCTAGCAAGTGTTTTTTATTAAATAATTTGGTTCACATAGATGAGGCTGGGACAAATCTAAAAAAACATCATTTTCTCCAAGGAGAAAATGATGTTTTTTTGATATGTTATTAAAATTGATTTCCGTTCCGGGGACGCTTTCCGCGGGCCCGGCTCGAGCCCAATGTCAGAAACTTATACAACCAATAATTTACAGTTAGTAGGCAACCATCTGGTTGTCTACTTTTAAAAATACTATTCAACCTACAAAGTGTTGATAAT
>NZ_CP036528.1:289005-439790 GCF_004331915.1 Ureibacillus thermophilus | reverse complement strand
TTGGTCCCAGGAGCTGTTCGACCTTCCTTCACTTCTACTATAAAAAAATAGTAGCACAAACCTTGGCCTAGGTCTGTACTACTAATGTTAGTATGTTTTTCTACACATGTATGAATATTAAAAGATGATGAAAAGTTTTTCAATAAAAAACTTTTCGTTTACATCATAATTCCACCATCGACATGCAAAACATGCCCTGTAATATAATTGGACTCATCGGAAGCTAAAAATAGGTAAGCGTTTGCAATATCTTCCGGTTGGCCGATTCGTTTTAAACTTGTAATGGACTCCATATAATTCAAAATTTTCTCAGGCATTTTTTCAACCATTGCTGTTTTTGTAAACCCCGGAGCCACAGCATTCACGTTGATTCCCTTTTTTCCTAACTCCTTTGCCCAAGTTTTGGTCATCCCTATAATAGCCGCTTTAGCTGCCGCATAATTCGTTTGCCCTATATTTCCATAGACGCCGCTGACGGAGGATGTATTAATAATTTTTCCATATCCTTGTTCCACCATCACTTTTGCTACTGCTTGCGTACAATAGAATACGCCTTTAAGATTCACATTTATGACTTCATCAAATTGTTCTTCTGTCATTTTGACAAGCATGGCGTCCCTTGTAATCCCTGCATTGTTTACTAAAATATCAATTTTTCCGTAGATTTCTTTTACTTTCTCCACCATTTTTTCGACTTCTTCTTTGTTTGCCACATTGACTTGATAAAATAACACCTCATAGCCTTGATCTTTAAATTGCTTTTCCAATTCTTTTCCTGCTTCTTTTTGAATATCTGCGATGACTACTTTTGCCCCTTCCTCTAAAAACCTTTTCGTTGCTGCCCGACCGATTCCATTTGCACTCCCTGTAATAATCGCCACTTTGCCTTGTAATCTCATATGACTCCCCTTTTTCTTTCAATCTTTATAAATGACTGACAACTATTGACATCATACGACCATGTCCCGACCTGTTTCAACAAATTTGATAAAATATATTCCAAAAAATAAAAAAATATGCAAAAAATCCATATAGACTTTTTGCATATATATGTGTTGTTATTTAGGCTCAACCGGCAATACTTTTAAGAAATGGGAGCGCATGTCATTATCTTTTTCATTCAATAAAATATGAACATCCCCATAGTCATGGGCTGTTCGAATAAGTCGTCCAATTCCTTGCTGCAATCTTAAAAGCATAAATGGCAAGTCCACTTCTTCAAAAGGATTTTCCGCAAATTTCCGTTTTGCCTCAAAGAGCGGGTCTTTTGGCGGGAACGGCAATTCATAAATAATGATTTGCGTCAATGTTTCTTCCGGCAAGTCTACCCCTTCCCATAAATGGTAGGAACAAAGGGTTTTGATTGTGCCATTTTGGAAATCTTTAATGATGGATGTCAACTCCCGGTCTCCTTCAAAGCCGACTGTCAACCGGGCCATTAATGACAATTTTTCCTTAAACTTCAGCATCGATTGTCTAGATTTAAAGAGCACCAATGTTTTCTTGTTTTGTTTTAGCAACTCTTCTACTTTCTTCACTTTTTGTTCTTCGTCTAATTCATGTAAATAAATATTCATCACTTCATCATAATCGAATGGAGAAGGAACGCTGAAGTGTTGATATTTCTTCACGCCTAAGCTGGATGCGATGTAAGAGAAATCTTTATTGACAGATAATGTTGCGGAAGAAAAGATGATTGGAATATTCATTGAAAATAGTTTTTCTTCCAATACTTCTGTAATCAATCTTGGCATGATAACCAAAGTTTCTTCTCCGTCGGTATCCTCAAGCCAATCGATAGCATCGCTTTTTGAAATGAAAATTTTCAAAGCCTCTTCATAGTCTTCTAAAAATTCTTCGACAATATTTAATTCATATTCAGGAATGACATACATTTCCGATTCAAATACGAACTCCTCAAGCAGCTTTTCCACATCATCAATAAGCTGTTTTCCTAAAGCGATTAATTTTTCTGATTTTCGAATGCTTTTTCGGTCTTCATCGGATGGAATCACATCGTCTTGAAGCTGGTCGAAAAACAATTCATGGTCATCCTGCAATTTTTCCATTGCAAATAAAGTGCTCTCGCGAATTCCATCCACCATGATGTGGTCCAACAATTTTACGATGGTATAGTTTTGCACTTTATAAGTCATGGCCTTTTGAGCAGCATATTCCAACAAATGCCCTTCATCTAAGACAATCAAAGAAACTTCAGGCAGCAACGTCAATTGGCCTTCTCGTTTGCGGGATTCCTTCGTTGCCAAATGTTCCATCAAAAAGTCTTGGGAGCAGACAATTAAATCTGTCGCTTGTCGGTAATACGCTCGGTGCAGCGTTTGTCCACACCGATTCCGCTTGTCGCAAATGCTGCACTGCATAATGGAATTGTAATTGACTTTACTCCAATTTTCATCGCTGATTTGCGGATAATCGCTTCGTGCACCATAAAGGGGAACGGTCACTGCCGAACTTTCAGAAAATACTTCTTCCGGGATGGAGAATGCAATTTCATCGATCCACTCTTCGTCCTCGTATAATTCCGCTTCTTCAAAACGTTTCAAACATAAATATTGATCCCGGGATTTGGCAAGTCTTACATCCACTTTCAATCCCAGATGCTTTTCAATCTTTGCAATGTCCCCTTCTTCTTTCACAAGCTGGTCAATGAGCGTTTCATCGGCACAGGCAATCAACGCCGGCTTCCCCGTATAGCGGGCATAGGCAATAGCAGGCAATAAATAGGCGAGCGTTTTGCCCGTTCCAACACCCGCTTCTGCAAAAAGGACATTTTTTTCTTTTAATGCTTTTCCAATTTGATAGCTCATAAATATTTGTTCATCGCGGCATTCAAATCCTTTTTCAGGCAATACATCATAAAAAATATCGCCAATCCAATCGTCCAACGAATCAAAGAAACTTTTCGCTTTTGATAATTCAAAAGGTATTGATGATTTCATCTTCTATTCTCCTTTGTCAATGTCTACTTGTTAGACATGAAGAAAAAGTGTCTCGAAAAAATTCAAGACACTGCCTAAAAAGTACATGAATTACAATTGATTACAATAACTTTATTATAAAAAAATCGACAGAAAATAACAATATTCGATAATGGGCAAATCTATGACTGTTTGTTTGATTTTTGCCCCCAAAACTGGTAATAGTCTGTTCGAATGAAACCATTAAATAATTTTCGTTTTTTCGTTGCTTTTTTGCCGTACAGTTCCTCAAAGTTTTCCATTGAAGAAAGCATGTAGACAGACCATGTCGGATAGTTTTTCATAATGTTTCCAAGTTCACGGATGACCATTTCAATTTCCTCCCTCTCGCCAATCCGCTCGCCATAAGGAGGATTCGACACAATGACCCCATCTGTTAAAGTCGTTGTAAAATCAGTTGCTTGCATTTGTTTAAAAGTGATTAAATCACTGAAACCAGCTTCCAGGGCATTATCTTTTGCAATTTTTACCATTCGATGGTCGATATCTGTCCCCATGATTTCAAGAGGCTGATCGTAATTAGCTAAATCTTCCACTTCGATTCGAGCTTCATCCCAAATTTTCTGATCCATCCAATCCCATTCTTCAGAGATAAAATCTCGGTTATAACCGGGCGCAATATTTTGGCCAATCATCGCCGCTTCAATAGGGATTGTGCCAGAACCGCAAAACAAATCTACAAAAGGTCTATGGGGAGACCATTTTGAAATTTTGACTAATGCCGCTGCCAGCGTTTCTTTTAATGGGGCGTCCCCTTGTCCTACCCGATATCCTCTTTTATGAAGACCAGAGCCGCTTGTATCAATTGTAAGTGTTACCATATCTTTCAAAATTGATACTTCAATTTTAAAAGTTGCTCCTGATTCATCCAAATACCCTATTCGTTTATATGCTTGTTTCAGCCGCTCAACAATGGCTTTTTTTACGATGGCTTGGCAATCGGGCACACTGTATAATGTGGATTTTACGGATTTTCCGCTAACCGGAAAGTTGGCATCCACCGGCAAATATTGTTCCCAAGGGATTGCTTTTGTCTGCTCAAACAATTCATCAAAAGTCGTTGCAAAAAATTGACCTGCAACAATTTTTACCCGATCGGCAACCCTTAGCCAAAGATTGGTTCTAGCTATGGCCCGCTCATCGCCTTCAAAATATATTTTTCCATTTTCCGTCTTCGTTTCATATCCTAATGCTTTCACTTCATCTGCTACAATCGATTCTAATCCCATCGCAGAAGTCGCTACTAGTTGAAATTTTGTCATGACCATCCATCCTTAAGATTCTCCCATATTTTCAAGAAGTATATTATACCTCTATTTGCAACTCTTTACAAAAAATATATATTAAACTCGCTGAAATTTAATCATTACTTCAATGAAAGGCTCTATAATATTTGGTGTTGGTGAGTATAAACCAGCACCAATTTTTTTGAACAAAAAAAAAATGAGACAGTGACAAAACTCTGGTAAAATGTAATCGACCAAAACCACATTTACAAGGAGTTGTGTCACATGTCTCACCATCATTCTATACGAAACCTACTCAATATAAAAGATAAAAATATCACATTTGATGAAAATTTTTGTGCAGAAGAACTCATTAAAGGGGTCCAATCAAAAGTCTTTTATGGCCAATTAACTTACCAACCAAAAGCGTGCTATGCTTGTGGACATGTCTTCGATGATCAAATCATTAAACACGGTTTTAAAACGTCTCTCATTAAAATGCCTAGTGTTTCAGGTTTTCATACCTATTTAAAATTGCGTAAACAGCGTTATTTCTGTAAACATTGTCATTCCACGTTTACTTTAAAAACGAGCGTCGTGGCTAAAAACTGTTGCATTTCCAACAATACCAAAGTATCGATTGCTTTAAACGCCAAAGATAAAATCTCCGAAAAAGATATTGCCATCAAACACAATGTATCTCATGCCACTGTCAGTCGAGTCATTGACAGCTTTTATAGTTACTATCAGCCGAATGTTCACTATCTTCCTAAGCACCTGTGTTTTGACGAGTTTAAATCCGTGAAATCCGCAGCTGGAGCGATGTCCTTTATTTTCTGCGACTCTGAAACAGGGGAGATTGTGGATATCGTGGAGGACCGGAGATTACATGTCCTCAAAGAATATTTCTTACGGTATTCCAAGAAGGCGAGAGATGCGGTAAAAACGATTGTCATCGATATGTACAGCCCTTATATTTCCTTAATCCAAGAAGTTTTCCCTAAAGCGGAAATCGTACTCGACAAATTCCATATCCTCCAACTATTTAGCAGAGCTTTAAACAAAACGCGCATCAACGTCATGAATCGGGATAAAAAGAATTACAATAAATTAAAAAAATACTGGAAGCTCCTTCTGAAAGATCAAACAAAACTTGATTATAAGAACTATACATATCATCGTTGCTTTAAAAAGCATATGTGTGAGGTGGAGATTCTCCACTATCTCATTGATTTAGATTCTGAATTAAAAGCGTCCTATGAGTTATATCAATACGTGCAACATTGCATAAAAATCAAAGACTTTGAGCTCCTAAAGAAAACATTAGAGAATAAACAAAATATCGTTTCCAGCTATATGAAAACCGCCATCAAGACAATCAACAAATACATCAAAAGTATTGACAGAACTACCGAATCTTCCAATCCATCAGCAGCCAGAAATAATCGATCGCTACTTGCCTTGGTCTAAAAATATACGTGAATCATGTGCAATTGCAAAATAGCCCTCAATCGAAAAAAACATCAAGATTGTAGGGCTATTTGTCGTGCGTACCAAAAAGTGCGCTTTTTTGATTCCTGTATCAAGTTTTTCAATGCGTCTTTTTAATTCGGGCTTACGAAATAATGGGGATACCGATTACAATGAAAGGAATTTTTCAGCTCGATTAGGGGCTTTGGAATAAGATGAAACATAATATGGGAATAAAGGATTTGCATTGTTCTGTAAGAAGGAAATGAAGCGAGCTTGGTTTATATGATATAATAAAAACACGAGAACTTGGGAGTGAGCGGATGAAATTGATCATTGCTGTCATTCAAGACCAGGATAGCAATCGACTGTCGAATGCGTTGATGAAGCAAAATTATCGGGCGACGAAATTAGCTAGTACAGGGGGATTCCTGCGCTCAGGGAACACCACTTTTCTCATTGGCGTAGATGATCAAGACGTTTCGAAAGTGCTCGACATTATTCGCGATAATTGCCGGGCAAGAGAGCAAATGGTCACTCCTGTTTCACCTCTTGGAGGAAATGCGGATACGTACATTCCTTATCCTATCAAGGTGGAAGTTGGCGGTGCAACGGTGTTTGTATTGCCAATAGAAGCATATTACCATTTTTAATAAAAACTAATGCCAAGTAGGGGCTGAAGAAAGTGAAAATTAACCAAGATATACGGGTAGGAATAAAAACTAATTTACCTGAAATCAACCAGCAAACCGAGACAAATAACCGTTTTGGGGAGCTAGTTTTCAAGCAAGGGCAAAAATTGCAAAACGAGCAGTTGACGCGGTTGTTAGGAGATATTTCAACTGCCGGAGACCGGGTGGCAAGATCTAGAAACTTGCGCGATTTAGCTCGATTTAAAATGCTCGTGAAGCGTTTCTTGCAAGAAGCTGTTGAATATGGTCTTGAGCTGAAACAGTCCCACACTTGGAACCGATTTGGGGAAGGTAGAAGGCTGAAAATCATTAAAACGATTGACGACCGATTAGTAGAACTGGCTCAAGATATTTTAGACGAAGAAAAAGATACGATTGAATTGCTTGATAAAATCGGCGAAATTAAAGGTTTATTAATTAATTTATATATGTAAAACCCGTGTCTTTACCCTTTTTAATAGACACGGGATTTTTTCTAAAGAAAATCATCATCTTGAACGAAGAAAAGGTGAATGGAAATGCTTGAAACAGTAGATGAACTTAAAAAACTGCAGCCCATCGTAATGAAACAATTGCAAATGATTTTTGAAAAAGGTCGGATTGCTCATGCGTATATTTTTGAAGGGGAAAAAGGAACGGGCAAAAAAGAAATAGCAAAGTTTTTTATAAAATTAATGCTATGTCTGAATCCGTCGAAAAATGTTCCATGTGAAACATGCAGAAATTGTAAACGTGTCGAATCAGGAAACCATCCAAATGTTTTGCATATTGAACCGGACGGCCAATACATTAAAGTAGAGCAGATTCGGGATTTAATATCGACGATGACCAAAACGGGTTTAGAAGAAGGAAGAAAAATTTATGTCATTCATCAAGCGGATAAAATGAATGTTGCTGCCAGCAATACGCTGTTAAAATTTTTAGAAGAACCGGATGGACAAGTAACTGCAATCCTTTTAACAGAGCAATATCAATCGATACTTCCGACCATTCAATCCCGCTGTCAGCACATTAAGTTTTCAAATATTCCAAAAGAATTTTTAATTCAACAGTTGCAGGAGCATGGATTAACCTTTTCCATGGCTTCCACAGTCAGCCAAGTGACCAATAGCGTAGAAAAAGGCCTTGCTTTAGCCCAAGATGAGCAGTTTGCACTAGCGAGAAAAACAGTGTTAAAATTAGTGGAGACTGTCAGAAAGAATGTCAACGAAGCCTTGTTAATCGTATACGATGAATGGCTTCCAAATGTGAAGGAAAAAAGCGATTTAGAACTCAGTCTTGATTTACTTCTGTTAGCTTATCGTGATATTGTAGCAATAAAAGCAAATCCTGAAAGTCCTTGCACTTATCCGGATATGATTCAAACATGGAAAGAAATAGCCTTATCTTCAACATTTGAACAGTTGTCCAATCAAATGCAGGCAATATTACAAGCAAGACAAAATATCGGTCGCAATATGAATCGTACGCTTTTAATGGAACAGCTAATGCTGAAATTGCAGGAGGGGTATTCCTTTGTATAATGTGGTAGGAGTCCGCTTTAAACGGGCGGGTAAAATATATTATTTCGACCCTGGAGAATATCAATTGGAGAAAGACCAATATGTCATTGTTGAGACAGCTCGAGGCGTCGAATATGGAAAAATTGTTATTCCGATGAGACAAGTTGGTGAAAATGATGTTGTATTGCCGTTAAAGCAAGTGCTGCGGCCTGCAACAGATCGGGACAAAATCCAAGTGGAAGAAAATAAAGCAGAAGCTAGACGTGCTTTTGATATTGCCAATGTCAAAATTGCGGAGCATCAACTTGAGATGAAACTAGTAGATGTGGAATATACATTTGACCGAAATAAAGTCATTTTTTATTTTACAGCAGAGGGAAGAGTCGATTTCCGCGAGCTGGTAAAAGATTTAGCGGCGATTTTCCGGACTCGCATTGAACTCCGGCAAATTGGTGTACGCGATGAGGCAAAGCTGCTTGGGGGTATTGGGCCTTGCGGACGAATGCTATGCTGTTCAACATTTCTTGGGGATTTTGATCCGGTCTCCATTAAAATGGCAAAAGATCAAAATTTATCACTAAATCCGACAAAAATATCAGGGCTTTGTGGCCGTCTTATGTGTTGCTTAAAATATGAAAATGACGATTATGAAACGGCAAAAGATGGCATGCCTGATATTGGCGAGACAACAATTACTCCCGATGGCGTCGGAACGGTTGTTGGAATCAATGTGCTGGAAAGGGTTGTCCAAGTCTATTTGGAAGAGCTGGAACGTACGGCTGAATATACATTGGAGGAAATTCTTGAGTGCGAAAAGAATCTGATATAGATTAAAACTAATGGGGTGGCTTGGTTGAGGGACCGAAATTTTTTAGATGCTATAATGGAATTTGAACAGCAACTAGAAACATTACAACAGCAGTTTAACGAAATCAAAAAATCTGTTGCGCACATGGTAGAAGAGTATCAGTCACTTCAACTAGAAAATTATCATCTCAGAAGACGATTGGAAGAATTGACAAAAGCAGCAGAAACTACTGAACAAGGTGAAAAGAAAAGCTATTTAGATATTGGAGAAGGCTATGATAACTTAGCCCGGCTTTATCAGGAAGGATTTCACGTATGTAATGTGCATTTTGGCAGTTCCCGTAAAGGGGAAGACTGTTTATTTTGTCTGGCGTTTTTTAATAAAAATGTGTAAGAAAAGGGGTCGTCTGAAATTTATGTTGAGACGGCCCCTTTCCGACGAGATAGAGGAAACTTGTTTCAACTATCGCAGTAGAAAATTACTATAAGAAAGTAGTTGTCTAGAAAAAGTTTTGTCTTTCTAGACACCCCCTTTTATTTTCATGAAGAGGAGTGTAGACGTGGAAAGTTGGTTAAAGGATAATGAGCGGCTGGATTATTTGTTGGCCGAAGATTTGCGGATTATTCAAAGCCCTTCCGTTTTTGCCTTTTCTTTAGATGCCGTATTACTGGCGAAGTTTGCAAGCATTCCTATTTCCAGGGGGCAGATTGTGGATTTATGCTCTGGAAACGGGGTTATACCCTTGTTTTTAAGCACCCGCACGAAAGCAAAAATCATTGGGGTGGAAATTCAGGAGCGGCTGTATGATATGGCTGTACGAAGCATCCATTACAATGGATTGGAAGAGCAAATTCAAATGATTCATGGGGATGTAAAGGAAGTGCCACCACTTCTTGGCATTGAAAAATATGATACAGTGACATGCAATCCACCTTATTTTTTAGATTTACAATCCAGCGATAAAAATTTAAACGAACATTTTACGATTGCCCGACATGAAGTGATGCTTACATTGGATGAAGCGGTCCATGCGGCAAGCCGATTATTGAAACAAGGCGGCAAAGCAGCCTTTGTACATAGACCTGGGAGACTTTTAGACATTATCACTTCCATGAGAAATCATCGATTAGAACCAAAAAGAATTCGCTTCATCTATCCGAAAATGGGGAAAGAGGCGAATATGCTGTTAATTGAAGGAATCAAAGATGGCAAGCCGGATTTAAAAATTTTGCCTCCGCTGTATGTATATGACGACGATAATCAGTATACAGCTGAAATGAGAGAAATATTGTATGGAGAAAAAGGATAAACATTATTTTTATGTACTTGAATGCGCGGATTCCTCTTTCTATGCAGGATACACCAACGATTTGGAGCGAAGGGTGAATCAGCATAATGCAGGCAAGGGAGCAAAGTATACGAGGGCAAAGCGGCCGGTAAAGTGCATCTATTATGAAATTTATGAAACAAAAGAGGAAGCCATGCGGGCAGAATATGGGTTTAAACAATTAAAACGTAGCGAAAAAATGAAATATATTCGGGAGAGAAAAACATGAAATCGCAAAAAAGTAATATTCATGAACAAAGCAGTTGTTTATATTTAGTAGCAACTCCTATCGGCAATTTAGAAGATATAACGCTTCGGGCATTACGCATTTTAAAAGAAGTGGATATTATTGCAGCAGAAGACACAAGAAATACAAAAAAACTTTTATCTTATTATGACATTTCAACTCCCTTAGTCAGCTACCATGAGCATAATCAAGAACAAGCGGGAGAAAAAATATTGCAGTGGCTAAGAGAAGGAAAACGAGTTGCTTTAGTGAGCGATGCTGGGCTGCCTTGCATTTCAGACCCGGGAGCCGATATTGTCAAAAAAGCCATAGAGGAAGACTTTGCAGTAATTCCAATCCCCGGAGCCAATGCGGCATTGACCGCTCTCATTGCATCGGGATTATCGCCGCAGCCTTTTTACTTTTTTGGCTTTTTACACCGCAGCAGCAAAGAAAGAAAAAAACAATTATCCCAACTGAAAAACCGGAAAGAAACATTGATTTTTTACGAAGCGCCCCATCGATTGCAGGATACGTTAAAAGATATCGAGTCGGTGTTGGGGAATCGAAACATAGTGCTAGCAAGAGAGCTAACAAAAAAATTTGAAGAGTTTTTGCGTGGAACGGTGGAAGAAGCAATTCAATGGACAAAGGATAATGACGTAAGAGGAGAATTTTGCCTGATTCTAGATGGGGTCGAAGAGGCGGAAGAAATCAAAGAAGAAGATCCTTATTGGGCGGACATGACGATCAAAGAGCATGTGGATTGGCTCATGAATGAAAAACAGATTACTTCAAAAGAAGCCATTAAAGAAGTTGCTCAATTAAGGGGACTTCCAAAAAGAGAAGTTTACAAACAATATCATTTATAAAAAAAAAGCTGCTAGAATGCATTCTAGCCAGCTGATATTACAAATTGTCCTTTATTGGTTGTCGATTTTTGGTGTGTTTTATTTAGTTTATTTCTTATTTGTTTTTGCTTAATTGTTCTTGAATTTCTTTCATTAAGATTTCCGCGCCTTCCGGACTTAAAATGAGTTTGCCGCCAGCTAAACGGAAATTTTTGTCTGAAACTTCGCCAGTAATTGCACAAGTCATATTCGGCATGTACTTTTTAAGGATGATTTTATCATCATCTACGTAAATTTCTAATGCATCTTTTTCATTAATGCCAAGTGTACGACGAAGTTCAATAGGGATTACCACACGACCTAACTCATCAACTTTACGGACAATACCTGTAGATTTCATGACAATGTTTTCCTCCTATTTTTGCGTCATAATTTAGAATAAATCTCGTATTCGCCAAAATTCGACATTTATTCCTCGTCTGTTTAAAATAATACCAATAAAAGGAATAAACGTCAATTATTTAGCATTACAGATTTGAAAAATATTAAAAGAAATTATAAAAATTCGTTTTTTTTAATAAAAAAGTATGATTTGTAATAGATTAACTTTATAATACGTGTGAATAAGGAATAGTTTCAAGAAATTTATTATTTACCGCAATTAGTAAATTTCGACAACTTTATATATAATATGTTAGCGTTGAAACAAAATTCGTTAATCGTTAGAATTAATACTATATATCGTTGACAATGGAGGCAGTTTAGGTGAGTGAGAAAAAGACATTTTATATAACAACCCCAATATATTATCCAAGTGGAAAATTTCATATTGGAACAGCCTATACAACAGTAGCTTCAGATGCGATGGCAAGATATAAAAGATTGCGCGGTTATGATGTTCGCTTTTTGACAGGAATGGATGAGCATGGACAAAAAATTCAACAGAAAGCAAAAGAAGACGGAAAACACCCGCAAGAATATGTAGATGAAATTGCTGAAGCTGCAAAAGAACTGTGGAAGAAGTTGGATATCTCTTACGATGATTTTATCCGAACTACGCAAGAACGTCATGTAAAAATTGTTGAAAAAATCTTCCAAAAATTTTTAGATAAAGGGGATATTTACAAAGGCGAATACGAAGGCTGGTATTGCACTCCTTGTGAATCTTATTACACAGAGACTCAATTAGTGGATGGCAATTGTCCGGATTGCGGCCGTCCTGTACAAAAATTGAAAGAAGAATCATATTTCTTCAATATGCAAAAATATGCAGATCGCCTGCTTCAATATTATGAAGAAAACCCTGAGTTTATTGAACCGGAATCACGAAAAAATGAGATGATTAATAACTTTATTAAACCAGGGCTTGAAGACCTTTCCGTTTCAAGAACATCCTTCGATTGGGGAATTAAAGTGCCAGGCGACCCTAAACACGTGATTTATGTTTGGGTTGATGCTTTAACAAACTATATTACGGCTTTAGGATACGGTTCAGACAATGAGGAGCTGTTTAACAAATATTGGCCTGCAGATGTGCATGTAGTGGGGAAAGATATTGTCCGTTTCCATACAATTTATTGGCCAATATTCTTAATGGCGCTTGGGCTTCCTCTGCCGAAAAAAGTATTTGCCCATGGCTTCATTATGATGAAGGACGGAAAAATGTCGAAATCCAAAGGGAATGTCGTATATCCTGAAATGTTGATTGACCGTTATGGGTTGGATGCGACACGATACTTTTTGCTTCGTGAATTGCCATTTGGAGCAGATGGCGTATTTTCTCCGGAATCGTTTGTGGAACGCACGAACTATGATTTGGCAAACGATTTAGGGAATTTATTAAATCGTACGGTTTCAATGATCAATAAATATTTCGATGGCGTCATTCCAACAGAAGGTTTGGAAGAAACGGAATTCGATGCTTCATTAAAAGCCCATGCAAAAGAAACAAAAGCTTTATATGAAGCGAATATGGAAAAAATGCAGTTCAGCGTTGTGCTTTCAGATTTGTGGACATTTATTTCAAGAACAAATAAATATATTGATGAGACGGAACCTTGGGTATTGGCGAAAAATGAAGAGAACCGTGGCAAATTAGCTCAAGTTATGTACAATTTAGCTGAAAGTTTGCGGCATATTGCAGTAATGTTACAACCGTTTATGACGCAAACGCCAAAACGCATTATGGAACAGCTCGGATTAGATGAAAAATTATTAGCTTGGGATACAATTGAGGAATTCGGAAATGTTATTCCTGAAAAAACAAAAGTGGTAGAAAAAGGAATTCCAATTTTCCCTAGATTAGATGCAGAAGTAGAAATTGAATATATCCGAAATCAAATGCGCGCCAGTGTAAAAACACCTCAAGAAGAAGAGAAGAAAAAAGCAGAAGCGCCAAATGTTCCCGAAATTACCATTGAAGACTTCCAAAAACTTGATTTGCGAGTAGGTACGGTTACAGCATGCGAACTGGTTCCGAAAGCGGATAAATTATTAAAGCTTCAAGTGGATTTAGGATACGAAACACGCCAAGTCGTATCAGGCATTGCAGAGCATTATAAGCCGGAAGAGTTGATAGGTCAAAAAGTTATCGTGGTGGCTAATTTAAAACCAGTAAAACTTCGTGGGGAGTTATCTCAAGGAATGATTTTAGCTGGTTCTCATGATGGAGTGTTGAAAATCGCTACAGTGGATCCAGCTTTGAAAAATGGAGCAAAAGTGAAGTAAATTGATAGCCTGTTGGATGGAATCATTCAACAGGCATTTTATTATTTTAAAATAACTTAAAAATACAATAATTGGTATCTCATAAAGGCGTTTAGTGTGAAATAACTAATTTTGTTACAATACAATGGGCAGAATGTCATGAAAACTATTTCTTGTAATCGAAATGTAACATTTTTGTGAAATCAGTAATATGCGAGAACAATACAATATACGGTAGGTGTGAGAAAAATGTTTATTGATACTCATGTTCATTTAAATGCAGATCAATTTCAGGAAGATTTACAAGAAGTCATTGAACGAGCATATGCTGCAAAAGTAGAAAAAATGGTTGTTGTAGGATTCGATCGGCAAACGATTGAACGGGCAATGCAGCTTATAGACGAATATGAAAGTTTATATGCAGTAATTGGTTGGCATCCCGTCGACGCAATTGATTGTACAGAAAAAGAATTAGCATGGATTGAAGAGCTGACCCATCACCCGAAAGTAGTAGGTATTGGCGAAACAGGGCTAGACTATTATTGGGACAAGTCGCCAAAAGAGGTTCAACAAGAACTGTTTCGGAAACAAATTCGATTGGCGCAAAAGGTAAATCTACCTATTGTCATCCATAATCGGGATGCTACAGGAGATGTAGTGAAAATTTTAAGAGAAGAAAATGCCCATACAGTCGGTGGTGTCATGCATTGTTTTAGTGGAAGCGTCGAAACGGCATGGGAATGCATCAAAATGAACTTTATGATCAGTTTAGGCGGACCTGTGACTTTTAAAAATGCCCGTATGCCAAAAAAGGTGGCAATGGAAATACCGCTTGAGCATTTATTGATTGAAACGGATGCACCGTATTTGGCTCCGCATCCGCATCGAGGAAAACGAAATGAGCCGTCTTACGTGCCTCTAGTTGCCGAGGAAATTGCTCGGTTGAAGGAAATCTCAGTGGAAGAAGTGGCAAAGGCAACGACCGAAAATGCAATCAAGATGTTTAAACTGAATGTATAAAATAAAAAAATGCCTCCAATACTGCAGATTAATAGGGTTTCGACTATACGAAACTACTAATTGAGAATTTTTATTAGTTGACATAATTTAAAGATGCCCGTATAATTCAACGGGTGTTAAGGAGGCGTTATTTAATGTCAAGTAGTCCCATAAAAAAACTTCTGTTTGGGTTCAAGCATCAGCACTCGCTGGTCACCATTTTGTTTGCTGCATTGTTCGTGGCCGTCATTAGTTTTGTATTGTATCAAGGAACAAAAAAGCCCGTAACACTTATAGCAAATGGCGAAGAAATGAACATATTAACTCATGCTGACACAGTGGAAGAACTGTTTGAAGAAGAAAAAATCCAATTATCGAGGCATGACAAGTTATCCCATTCACTGGATGGAAAAATCGAATCAGGAATGGTTATTGAATTTGTAAAAGCTAAATCCGTTACAATTATCATCGATGGAGAAGAACAGACCATTTGGACAACTGAAACAAAAGTTAAAGATATTTTGAAGGCAGCAAATATCAAAGTATCAGAGCATGATAAAGTTTCAATTGCATTAGACAAACATATAGGTAATGAAGATACAATCACCATTGAAAAAGCGTTTCAGGTAACACTTGTCGATGGAACAGAGGAAAAACAAGTGTGGTCCACTTCCACTACGGTCGCTAACTTTTTAAAGCAACAAGGTATAACACTTAATGAATTTGATCGTGTCGAAAATAAATTAAGCGACAATGTGAAACCAAATGATCGAATTACGGTTGTTCGTGTAGAAAAAGTTACCGATGTAGTGGAGGAAGAGATAGATTTTCCAGTGGAAACTAGATCTGATTCTTCCATATTGAAAGGAAAACAAAAAGTTATTTCTGAAGGAAAAAAGGGAAAAGTTTCAAGAACTTATGAAGTGACAAAAGAAAATGGCAAAGTTGTAAGTAAAGTCATAAAAGAAGAAAAAGTCATTGAACAACCGAAAGCAAAAGTCGTTGCAGTAGGAACAAAAGTAGTCGCTGCACAAGTATCCCGTGGAACGAGTGCAAGCGGAAAAGAATTTTACGTGATTGCCACAGCATATACTCCGTACTGTGACGGTTGTTCCGGCACATCAGCTGCAGGAATTAATTTGCGCAGCAGTTCCGATTTAAAAGTAATTGCTGTAGACCCAAATGTGATTCCGTTAGGTTCAAAAGTTTGGGTTGAAGGCTATGGATATGCCATAGCCGGTGACACGGGCGGCGCCATCAAAGGAAATAAAATTGATGTGCTAGTTCAAACGAAACAAGAAGCTAATAAATGGGGCCGCAAAAAAGTTCGCATTAAAGTGTTAGATTAAAGACATTATATGCTTTCCTGGAAGAACAGGAAAGCATATTTTTTTGGTTGAAAAAGTAGACAGACATTTCTTGTGAAAAAGGTTGATGTTTTGTACAATTGTCCAAGATAAAAGGTAGAAGAGAGGTACAGCATTGGAAATTAAAGAAATCATCGTGGTGGAAGGAAAAGATGATACAATTGCGATTCAAAGAGCGGTGAATGCAGATACGATTGAAACAAATGGTTCAGCAATTTCTGAGGAAACGCTGCAGCGTATTCAACTTGCTCAAGAAAAGCGCGGTGTCATTGTATTTACCGATCCCGATTATCCTGGAAGACGCATTAGAGCCATTATTGAAGAACGAATTCCGGGAGTCAAGCATGCCTTTCTTTCAAAAGAAAAATGCATTGCCGCCAACGGAAAAAGTTTAGGGATTGAACATGCAAGCGATGAAGATATACGGGAAGCATTAAAAAATGTATATACACCTTTAGAAGAAAAGCCAACAAAAGAAGAGATTACGTTGGCGGATTTAATGGATGCGCGTCTCATAGGGCATCCTTCTGCCAAAGATCGCCGCATTCGCCTAGGGGAAATATTAAATATCGGCATGACCAACGGAAAGCAGCTTCGTAAACGGCTGATGATGTTTCAAATCACTTTTGAACAATTTACACAAGCGGTAGCAGAAATTGATCAGGAGGAGCGAAATGAATAAAGATATAGCTACGCCAATTCGCACAAAAGAAATTTTAAATAAATACGGATTTTCCTTCAAAAAAAGTTTAGGACAAAATTTCATTATTGATCCGAATATCCTTCGAAATATTGTTCATTATGCCAGCTTGACGGAAGAAAGCGGAGCCATTGAAATAGGTCCAGGCATTGGTGCTTTAACAGAGCATCTAGCGAGAAATTGCAAAAAAGTCGTGGCTTTTGAAATCGATGGCCGACTCATACCAGTTTTAGAAGATACATTAAGCCCTTATCCGAATGTAAAAGTTATCCATTCCGATGTATTAAAAGCGGATGTGGCAAAAGTGATTGAAGAAGAAATGCAAGGCATCAAAGATATTATGGTTGTAGCAAATCTCCCTTATTACGTCACAACCCCTATTTTGATGAAGCTTTTGCATGACCGTTTGCCAATACGGGGATTTGTGGTCATGATGCAGAAAGAAGTAGCGGACCGTATTTCAGCTAAGCCAGGAACTAAAAATTACGGGTCATTATCCATTGCAGTGCAATATTATACTGACGCAGAAGTCGTCATGACGGTACCTAAAACGGTATTTATGCCGCAGCCCAATGTAGATTCAGCCGTGATTCGTCTCATCAAGCGGGAAGCACCTCCAATTGAAGTGGTGGATGAAGACTTTTTATTTGTTGTTTCAAGAGCAGCCTTTGCACAGCGGAGAAAAACGATACTGAACAATTTGCAGGCAGGGCTTCCATCTGGAAAAGAGAAAAAACAGCAAATTATGGATGCGCTGTCAGCCTGCGGAATTGATCCTTCCAGAAGAGGAGAAACCTTGACTATAGAAGAATTTGGTAAACTTTCCAACGAACTCTATCCGCATTTTCACTAAAAGTTGCGAAAATGCTAACAAAACTTCTTTTTTTACGGAAAAATAAGTTGACAAGAATAATTGTATGCTGTTAAAATATATTAATTTATTGACATAATGGTATTTCTGCGATATAATTTTATCCAGTGAGGTGTATGCGGAAATGCCAAAAACATTAGCGGAGATAAAAAGAACATTGGATGAACACATTGGGAAGCCTTTGCGGTTAAGAGCAAATGGAGGCCGCAAAAAGACGGTTGAATGCAATGGGATTTTAAGCGAAACGTACAATGCTGTTTTTGTAGTTGAACTGGACCAAAAGGAAAATTCTTGTAAACGTGTTTCTTATAGCTACACTGATATTTTAACGGAAGCTGTGGAAATTACTTTCTTGGATGACAATAACGAATCATTCGCAGTAAAATAAGGTCTGCCCTGTTGTAAATTGTAGACAAAGCCGATTTTACCATCGACTTTGTCTACAATTTTTTTTGGCACTTGCACATACTACGAATGTCAACCTACTTATTTGAAGGAGGAATATCTCTATGGCAAGAAGAGGCGGAGTCATGTCGAGTCGTCTTAAAGAGGAGATTGCAAAAGAACTCGGGTTTTATGATGTAGTCCAACGGGAAGGTTGGGGTGGAATTAGAGCCCGAGATGCTGGTAACATGGTGAAGCGGGCAATCGAAATGGCTGAACAAAGTTTGGCGCAGCAAGCGAACCAAAACAGCAATCAATAAGTAAGGTTGACACTGCCAATGGCTCTTTAAAAGGGCTATTGGCATTTTTTTATTTTTCGGAAATTACTTAATACTTATATGTTTAATATTTTGCATCTGTGGTGATAGCTTCATTATGGTACAATATACGGAAGAAATTTACCGTAATGAGTCTGCAAGGAGGATCAACATGCTTTATATAAAAGCACCTGCCAAAATTAATTTAACCCTTGATGTATTATATAAACGCCCTGACAACTATCACGAAGTAGAAATGGTAATGACGACGGTTGATTTAGCAGATCGCATTGGGCTTGAACTAAGAAAGGACGGGAAAATTGCCATTTCTTCATCAAGCGGCATTGTCCCGGAAGATGAACGGAATCTTGCTTATCAAGCAGCCATGCTTTTAAAAAATACATATCAAATTGAAGAAGGAGCAACGATTTATATTGAAAAGGAAATTCCTGTAGCAGCTGGGCTTGCAGGAGGAAGCAGCGATGCAGCAGCCACTTTGCGCGGGTTGAACAAACTATGGAATTTGAATTTATCCATAGATACGTTGGCAGAACTAGGAGCAAAAATTGGATCTGATGTTCCTTTTTGTGTTTATGGGGGCACGGCTTTAGCAACGGGTAGAGGGGAAAAAATACAACATTTGCCTGCACCTCCGACATGCTGGGTAATCCTTGCAAAGCCGAAGCTCGGCGTTTCAACAGCAAAAATTTATGAAGGTTTGAATTTGGAAAGCATCGAACACCCTAACACTAAACAAATGATCCAAGCTTTGGAAGAGAAAGATTATTCTTTAATGTGCAAGTCTTTAGGAAATGTTCTCGAAACGGTCACATGTTCGGTATATCCAGAAGTGGGATTTATTAAAGAACATATGCTGCGATTTGGCGTAGACGCTGCATTAATGAGTGGAAGCGGTCCAACAGTTTTTGGTTTTGTCAAAAGCGAATCAAGATTAAATCGCGTATACAATGGTTTAAAAGGCTTTTGTGAAGAAGTATATGCGGTGCGCATGTTAGGAAAAAGAAATTCACTTGCCTAAACACGTACAATTATGATACTTATTTCTATAAAATATTCGTATTTTACATTAGGAGAGGGTTTCATGAAATGGAAGCGTAGTGAACGCTTAGTAGATATGACGCATTATTTGTTAGAGCATCCGCATCAACTAATTCCGTTGACTTATTTTGCTGAGTTGTATAATTCAGCTAAATCATCCATCAGCGAAGATTTAGCCATTGTAAAAGGGACGTTTGAAGAAAGAGGAATTGGAGAATTAGTGACGATACCTGGAGCAAGCGGAGGAGTTAAATATATACCAACTGTATCAGATGATGAAGTTCGGGAAATCATCCAAATCTTAATTTCGGAATTGAGCAAATCGGATCGTCTGCTTCCAGGCGGCTATTTATTTATGACCGATTTGTTGGGCAATCCAAGTATAATGAACCGAGTAGGAAAGGTATTTGCAAACATTTTTAAAGACCAGCAAATTGATGCCATTATGACCGTCGCTACAAAAGGTATTTCCATTGCCCACGCCATTGCAAGACATTTAAATGTGCCTGTTGTGGTTGTGCGCAGGGATAGCAAAGTAACAGAAGGATCAACAGTGAGCATTAACTATGTTTCAGGTTCTTCCAGAAGAATCCAAACAATGGTATTATCAAAACGTAGTATGAAAAGCGGCCAACGAGTTTTAATAACAGATGACTTTATGAAAGTTGGCGGAACCATGAATGGTATGAAAAATTTGTTGGAAGAATTTGATTGCACTTTGGCAGGCATTGCCGTTCTAGTGGAGGCAGAGCATGTAGGAGAAACGCTTGTCGACGATTATTATTCATTAGTCAAACTTCATTCTGTGAATGAGAAAGAGAGAACAATTCAATTGAGTGAAGGAAATTATTTTTCAAAGGAGAGATAGTCATGAAAGCAGTATCCACTACAAATGCTCCTAAAGCAATTGGGCCATATTCTCAAGGAATTATTGCAGGGGGATTTTTCTTTAGTTCCGGCCAAATTCCTTTGACCCCAGAAGGCGAATTAGTAGAAGGAGACATCGTTGCACAAACAAACCAAGTTTTTAAAAATTTGAAAGCTGTTCTTGCGGAAGCAGGGCTATCCCTAAATAATGTAGTTAAAACAACTGTATTTTTAAGCGATATGAATGATTTTGCCAAAATGAATGAAGCATATGAAGCAAATTTTGGCGATCATAAACCTGCCCGCTCTGCAGTAGAAGTTGCTCGACTCCCAAAAGATGTAAAAGTGGAAATTGAAGTTATAGCTGTATTTGAATAAAGAATAAGCGGTGAATTCCATATTGAAATTCACCGCTATTTTTGTGCGCCCGTCATGTACATGAACGATAGGGTGTAAGTCCCGAAGACAGAAGTAGAGGTTAGCTCAACGCAAGGGTGTCCGTGGTGACGCGGAATGTGAAGGAAGCTGGAGGCAAAACACCGGTCTGAGGAACACGAACTTCATACAAGGCTAGGTATGATTGAGTGAGTTTGCAAAACAAAACAAAGCTCTTTCTGTCGAAGGTCATATCGAGTAAATGAGGCGGATAGATGGTGTGAAAGTGCATGTACTTACCCGGGTAGGTCTGGCGGATAGGTGAAGTACGCTTCATAACCTACTTAGTGATAAGTAGCTGAACCGTCAGAAGTCAGCAGAGGTCATCGTATTAGTTGGTTTAGAACTACTAAGAAGGACCGAACAATTAAGAGAGAATAGCCCTTGGCATTCAGTGGGTCATGATGAACACAGAAAACGTAGTACCTCACTTGAGGAAGGAAGCGGTGAATCCCGTGGGGGTCCTCTTGGAGCGTGGAGTGACCACTGGCATAAAGAGAACAGCTATTCACGGAAGTTATAAAAACTTGCGTCAATGATCTTAATTGAACTGCCGTATACGGAACCGTATGGTGTGAGAGGACGGGAGTTCATCGCTCCCTCCTACTCGATATGTCATGCTCATGAATCCGAACGTCTATTTACAAAAATTAAAAACACTTAAAAATTATTTGAAAATTTCTCAAAACCTAGAAGGATTTTTTTTTAGATTTGTAGAATCATAATATTTCAGAGGCACCATAGAAGAAGAGAGGAGTGAAAAAAATGGAAGTGACTGACGTAAGATTACGCCGCGTGCAAACGGATGGACGCATGCGTGCTATTGCTTCCATCACACTAGATGATGAGTTTGTAGTTCATGATATTCGAGTGATTGATGGAAATAATGGGTTATTTGTGGCTATGCCAAGCAAAAGAACGCCAGACGGAGAATTCCGCGATATTGCGCATCCAATTAATTCAAAAACACGCAGCAAAATCCAGGATGTGGTGTTAGCTGCTTATCATGCTGCTGGTGAAGAAAAGGCAGAAGCGCAAAGCGAATCTCAATTAGAAGAAGCAAACGCATAAAATAATAGTGTCCCAAGAGTAAGGTATTTTACTTTTGGGACACTTTCTTTTTTTTATGTTAAAAAACAGCTGGAAATTCGTACTTTCATAAAGTTTCAATAAAAAAATAATATGAAATCAGAAACAAAAAAAATATAATAGAGAGGAAGACGCGATGCCTTAACACCCAACCTTGAAAATCGAACAAAATTACTATATAGTCATAAGAGAACATGAGCTGAAATTGGGGGACTTTGAATGACGAATATTTTTGCGATTGTATTGGCTGCCGGCCAAGGAACTCGCATGAAGTCCAAATTATACAAAGTATTACATCCAGTATGTGGAAAGCCTATGGTAGAACACGTTGTTGACAATATACTAACTTTAAATGTTAATCGTATTGTAACAATCGTTGGTCATGGTGCAGAAAAAGTGAAAGAACAACTTGGAGATAAATCTGAGTATGTACTTCAAGAAGAGCAGCTTGGCACAGCCCATGCCGTCATGCAGGCAGAATCATTGTTAGGTGATTTAGAAGGCGTTACATTTGTTGTTTGTGGAGATACACCTTTAATTCGCCCGGAAACGATGAAAGCGCTTTTCGAACATCACGTTGCTCAAAAGGCAAAAGCTACAATTTTAACGGCTATTGCGGATGATCCAACAGGTTATGGCCGGGTGATTCGCAATGAAGAAGGGCAAGTAGCGCAAATAGTAGAACATAAAGATGCAACACCAGAGCAGCGATTAGAAAAAGAAATTAACACTGGCACCTATTGCTTCGATAACAAGGCATTGTTTGAGGCATTAAAGCGAGTGAATAATAACAATGCGCAAGGTGAATATTATTTGCCGGATGTAATTGGAATTCTTAAGGAAAAAGGTGAAATTGTTACCGCTTACGTCTGTGAAGATTTCAATGAAACCCTTGGCGTAAATGATCGGATTGCCTTATCTCAAGCGGAAGAAATAATGCGTGAACGCATCAATCAAAAGCATATGGCCAATGGAGTAACGATTATTAATCCATCGATGACACATATTAGTATTGAAGCTGAAATAGGCCGCGATACGATCATATATCCGGGTGTTGTCATTGAAGGAAAAACAGTGATTGGCGAAGATTGCATCATTGGTCCGAATAGCCAAATTATTAACAGCCAAGTGGGCAACCGGTCAGTTGTAAAACATTCCGTAGTGCAACAAAGCGTGATCGGAGAAGATACTTCTGTTGGCCCGTTTGCTCATTTAAGACCAGAAGCGGAATTGGGTAATCATGTAAAAATTGGAAACTTTGTAGAAGTGAAGAAAAGTACAATTGGAGATGAAACAAAAGTATCTCATTTGAGTTATATAGGCGACGCAGAGATTGGGAAAAATGTTAATATAGGATGTGGGTCTATTACCGTTAACTACGACGGTAATAATAAACATAAAACCATTATTGAAGACAATGTATTTGTTGGATGCAATTCCAACTTAGTAGCTCCTGTTACATTGAGAACAGGGTCATTCATTGCGGCTGGATCCACGATTACAAAAGAAGTGCCGCAGGATTCACTGGCGATTGCTCGCGCTAGACAAGAAAATAAAATTGACTATGCAAAAAAATTAAGATAATTAGGAGGCCATCATGCCGTATTCATACGCTGATTCTAAATTAAAAATATTTTCGTTAAATTCAAATTATCCATTAGCACAAGAAATTGCTGAACTAATGGGTGTAGAATTAGGAAAATGTTCTGTAAAACATTTTAGTGATGGGGAAATTCAAATCAATATTGAAGAAAGTATTCGCGGTTGCGATGTATTCATCGTCCAATCTACTTCCTATCCAGTGAATGAACACTTAATGGAACTTTTAATTATGATTGATGCCGTAAAACGCGCATCTGCCCGCACAGTGAATGTGGTAATTCCTTATTATGGATATGCCCGCCAAGATCGTAAAGCAAAAGCGCGCGAGCCAATTACAGCAAAATTAGTAGCTAACTTATTAGAAACTGCTGGCGCAACTCGCGTAATCGTGCTCGATTTACATGCTCCTCAAATTCAAGGATTCTTTGACATTTTAATCGACCATTTAATGGCGGTTCCATTAATTTCTGAATACTTTAAATCAAAAGGCTTCTCAGAAGATGAAGTAGTAATCGTTTCACCTGACCACGGTGGCGTAACGAGAGCCCGTAAAATGGCTGAGCGTTTGAAAGCACCAATTGCCATTATCGATAAACGCCGTCCAAAACCAAACGTGGCAGAAGTGATGAATATCGTTGGGAATGTGGAAGGAAAAATTTGTATCTTAATTGATGATATTATCGATACAGCCGGAACGATTACAATTGGTGCCAATGCATTGCTTGAAAATGGAGCAAAAGAAGTATATGCATGCTGCACACATCCAGTGCTATCAGGTCCGGCAATTGAGAGAATCCAAAACTCTGTCATTAAAGAATTAGTGGTGACAAACACGATTAAATTGCCAGAGGAAAAAATGATTCCAAAAATTACTCAATTATCTGTAGCCCAATTAATGGCGGAAGCAATTTCCCGTATCTACGAAAACAAATCAGTAAGTACATTATTTGATTAATTATAAAAAATGTAGACAAATCTTTCCGGATTTTGTCTACATTTTTTTATTTTGGGCAGAATAGTGAAGAACACATACTTTTCTGAAAAGCTTGTGTAATAAATGGAAACTTTCAAAAAGTGGACTATAATAAGAATTGGGTAGTCCATCATTTTCTATAGGAGGGGTAAAAAGCATGAGCACAGTATTACAAGCGACAAAACGTAAGACTGGTGTGCGTTCAGAATTGACCCAACTTAGAAAAGGAGGAAAATTACCTGCCGTTATCTACGGCTATGATATCGAAAATACTCCGATTGCCGTCGATTATAAGGAAATTGCCAAAGAAGTGCAAAAAAGAGGAAGAACGAGTATTTTCGATTTGGATGTGGAAGGAAAAAGAGTAAAAGCACTGATTCAGGAAGTGCAAAGAGAGCCATTAAAAGGCACAGTATTGCACATTGATTTTTATTCCGTCAATATGGAGCAGGAAGTGGAAGTAGATGTTCCTATCCATGCTGTTGGTGAATCAGTCGGAGTGAAAGAAGGGGGCGTATTAACGCAAATTTTAGATACGCTCAAAATTAAAGTGAAGCCGGCTGAAATTCCTGAGAAAATTGATATTGATATTACTACATTAGGTATTGGGGATACAATTTTTGTGAGTGATATTCGAGATAGAGTCGATTATCAAATTATAGAAGGCGATGATGTGACAATCTTTACAGTCACTTCACCGGCTACTGCCCGCGATGCCGGACAAGGCGATGACGATAATCAAGATATAAAAGCAACAGAAGCACCGGAATCTCAAGCATAATAGTGAAGGGGGCGTCTGAAAAGTCATTTCAAGACGCCCCCTTTGCGGCTTTAGCTAGAGTTTTTGCCGCAGATAAATTGCGGACGAGGCGGCGCGTTTTGTAACCACCGCAGGGAAAGTTTTTAAGAGAATATTACTATAAGAAGTAAGGCTGTTTCCGAAAGTGTTCGACTTTCTGAACAGCCCCTTTTTGTATATGATTTTATAATGAATAGAATTTATTGTTGCTCATTCTTTTATGTAGGAACTCTTATATATTCTGTGTTAAAATAAGCAACGATTAGATATAATAAAAGGAATGGTTTCATGAAACTAATTGTTGGTTTGGGAAATCCAGGAAAACAGTATGAACGTACGCGGCATAATATCGGTTTTATGTGTGTGGATGCATTGGCAAATAAATGGAATGTTTCATTAAGCGACATGAAATTTAACGGTATGTATGCCATTGTACATCGGCCAGAAGGTAAAGTGATGCTATTAAAACCGCTCACTTATATGAATTTATCCGGTGAATGTGTTCGGCCCATCATGGATTACTTTGATATAGATATTGACGATATCGTTGTCATTTATGACGATTTAGATTTAGAAACTGGAAAGCTTCGATTGCGGGAAAAGGGAAGCGCTGGGGGACATAATGGAATGAAGTCGCTCATCCAGCATCTTGGAACACAAGAATTTAAGCGTATTCGCGTCGGCATTAATCGGCCTCCAGCTGGCATGAAAGTGCCGGATTATGTGCTTTCCAAATTTTCAAAAGAAGAACAACCGATTATTGAAAAAGCGGTTGAAAAAGCAGTTCAAGCTTGTGAAATGTGGCTTTCAAAAAAATTTATTGATGTTATGAACGAGTTTAATTAAATCTTGTAAGGTGCATAATTGGTGATGGAACAGTCTATACTTGGAATATACTTAGCTTTCGAAGGAGGTCCAGTATGACTGTTCGTTACCGCTGCAGATATTGTGATACTGAATTGGGCACTTTACCATTTAACGAAGAAGAAACAATCCGCAAGATTCATTTATTTGAAGTAGGGGAAATAGAAGAATTTATTGAAAAGGATGAACTGGGAGTAACGACGATCCATTGCATTTGCGAGCATTGTGAAGAATCCTTGCGTCAATTTCCTGATTACTATGCCTTAAATAAGTGGATTCAATAAATTGAGCGTACGCTTTGGGCTTCTCAGTCCAAGGCTTTTCCAATATTTATAAATTTTAGTAGGGAACGGCATATTTTGATGGTTTCATAGAATCCATATGGGGACGCCTTTTGGAAGGAGGTACAGCTTATGAGAGTAATGACTCAATTATTCTCTCAAGAAAAACATATAAACAAGTTAATAAACGATTTAAAAGAGCAATCGGTGAAATCTCAATTGGTTACAGGGTTGACAGGCAGTGCACGCGCTGTAATGATCGATGCTCTTTTTAAAGAATTAAATCGTCCTTTATACATTATTTCTCCTAATTTATTGCAGGCTCAAAAGTTAGTAGATGATTTAACATTCCTTGCAGGAGAAGAATATGTGCATTATTATCCAGCCGATGAGTTTATCGCTTCGGATATGACGGTGACATCACCGGAGCTAAGGGCAGGGCGGATTTCTACAATGGATCACTTGGCAAGAAAAGAAACGGCCATATATGTGATTCCAATTGCAGGTATGAGAAAATATATGACGCCTGTGGAGCAATGGAAACAAAATCTATTAGAAGTGCAAGTCGGACAAGAAATTGATATAGACCAATGGCTTTCGAAATTAGTCGAAATGGGTTACACCCGAAGCCAAATGGTAACAACCCCAGGTGAGTTTGCATTGCGTGGAGGAATACTAGATATCTATCCACCTTATGCAGAGTCACCGTTTCGTATTGAACTTTTTGATACGGAAGTAGATTCCATTCGCGAATTTTCAGCGGATGATCAGCGTTCCATCAAAAAAATAGACCAATGCCGGATTCTTCCCGCCATTGAATTATTGCTCACAGCGGATCAGCGCATTCAGCTGGCAGAGCGGCTTGAAAAAGCGCTCGCCAAAAGCATCAAAAAGGTTAAAAAACAGGAAGTACAAGAAGCATTGTATGAAAATATTCAGTACGATATTGAAATGCTGAAACAAGGAAATCTGCCTAATCATGTTACGAAGTATGGTTCTTTGTTATACGACAAGCCGGCATTTTTAGGAGATTATTTTTCGCAAGAAGGAATTATTTTATTCGATGAGCTAGGGCGGATTCAGGAAGTATCCGAAGCTTGGGAACGGGAAGAGGAAGAATGGTTCATTTCATTAATTGAAGAAGGAAAAATGGTACATGATGTTCAGCCTTCCTATCCTCTGAAAGAAATTTTTTCCATGTTAAACTTGCCGAAAATTTATTTCAACTTATTTACGCGCACGTTTACAGGTATTCGTTTCGACCAAACGTTGAATTTTTCTTGCAAACCAATGCAGCAATTTCATGGACAAATTTCTCTCTTGCAAAGTGAAATTGAACGCTGGAAACGGGAAAAATTTACGGTGTTATTGGTGGCAGATGGAAAACAGCGTTTAGAAAAAATAAAAAACATGTTGGAAGATTATCAGATTGACGTGACCATTGGGCCGCCGACAGGAAACGGGATTTACTTAGTAGATGGAATGCTTACAGCCGGGTTTGAACTACCTTTGCAGCGCATTGCCGTTGTGACAGATGATGAATTATTTAAGCAACGTACAAAGCGGAAAAAATCAAGACCGCAAAAAATGACCAATGCGGAGCGGATTAAAAGTTATACGGAAATTAAACCGGGAGATTATGTGGTCCATGTGCATCACGGAATCGGGAAATATGTCGGCATTCAAACGCTAGAAGTAAACGGCACCCATAAAGACTACCTCCATATTCTCTACCGAGGCGATGACAAATTATTCGTTCCAGTCGACCAAATTGACTTAGTGCAAAAATATGTTTCTTCGGAAGGAAAGGAACCAAAGCTTCATAAGCTGGGCGGTACGGAATGGAAAAAGGCAAAGGCAAAAGTTTCATCCGCTGTTAGGGATATTGCGGAAGAACTCATCAAGCTCTATGCAAAAAGGGAAGCAGAAAAAGGATATGCCTTTTCTCCTGATACCGATGAGCAGCGGGAATTTGAAAGTGCTTTTCCATATGAAGAAACGGAAGACCAGCTTCGAACAATTATGGAAGTAAAGAGAGATATGGAACGGGAACGGCCAATGGATCGGCTCGTTTGTGGAGATGTAGGATACGGAAAAACGGAAGTAGCTATCCGTGCTGCTTTTAAGGCGATTATGGATGGCAAGCAAGTAGCGTTTCTTGTGCCAACGACCGTTTTAGCTCAGCAACATTATGAAACCATCAGCGCAAGATTTGAGGATTATGCCATTAATGTAGGTTTATTAAGCCGTTTCCGAACAAGAAAAGAACAGGCGGAAACTATTAAAGGACTAAAAGATGGAACAGTGGATATTGTCATTGGCACCCATCGCTTGCTCTCAAAAGATGTCTCTTTTAAAGATTTAGGTTTATTGATTGTCGATGAGGAGCAGCGTTTCGGAGTGGCCCATAAAGAAAAAATTAAACAATTAAAAACGAACGTGGATGTGCTCACTTTAACGGCCACGCCGATTCCAAGAACGCTTCATATGTCGATGGTCGGCGTAAGAGATCTTTCTGTCATTGAAACACCTCCGCAAAACCGCTTCCCGGTTCAAACTTATGTAATGGAATATAGCCCAGCTTTGGTTCGGGAAGCCATTGAGCGGGAGATGGCGCGTGGAGGGCAAACCTTCTACTTATATAACCGTGTGGAAGACATGGCGAAAAAAGTAGAGGAAATTCAATCCCTTGTGCCTGAAGCCCGGGTGACATACGCCCACGGCAAGATGACAGAAACCCAATTAGAATCTGTCATTCTTAGCTTCTTAAACGGAGAATTCGATGTGCTTGTAACGACGACTATTATTGAAACCGGCGTGGATATGCCAAATGTTAATACGCTAATTGTTCAAGATGCAGATAAGATGGGGCTTTCCCAGCTTTATCAGCTGCGCGGACGCGTGGGAAGATCAAACCGGGTGGCTTACGCTTATTTCATGTATCAGCGGGATAAAGTGCTGACAGAAGTAGCTGAACAGCGTTTACAAGCCATTAAAGAATTTACAGAGCTAGGTTCCGGATTTAAAATCGCCATGCGCGACTTATCCATCCGAGGGGCGGGGAATCTGCTTGGCGCCCAGCAGCATGGCTTTATTGATACCGTAGGATTTGATCTATACTCTCAATTATTAGAAGAGGCCATTGTGGAGCTGAAAGGGGAAAAACGGGAAGAAAAACCGGAAGTTGAAATTATTCTCCATGTGGATGCGTACATTCCGGATCAATATATTCCTGATGGCTATCAAAAAATCCAAATGTATAAACGAATTAAAGCGATGGAAAATCCGGAAGATTATCACGAAATCCTCGAAGAATTGCACGACCGGTTTGGAGATATGCCTTCGGAAACAGAAAGATTATTACGCATTGCAAGAATTAAAGCGTGGGCAACGCAATCAGGAATTGTTTCCATTAAAGAAAAGCAAAAAGTCATTTCCATTGTCTTTTCTGAAGAAGGTACAAAAAATGTTGATGGCTCCGTTGTAGTGACCGAAACGATGAAATTTGAAAAAGCGGTTGGCTTCAGCATGGATGGACCAATTTTAACAGTGACGATTGACGAGAAAAAATGCGGAAAACATGCTCCATTGGATGTGTTGGAACAGGTTGTTGAAATAATTTATAAGGCAAGGAAGAATAATGTAGTGGAACAAGAAGCAAAATAAGATTGTAAAGATGACCCAAACTATTTTGGGTCATTTTGTTTCCTTTGAATTGTTATATTTTAAAATTTTTGGGGCATAATAATTTTACAAATTTTCGCCGAGATAAAAATTATTTACTCCAAATCCTCCGCATGTATTTTTTGCATACTTTAGTTAAAGAATAAACATACTAACTGTGAAATAAAGATTTCAGAAAGCGAGGCAGCAAAGATGAAAGCAACAGGAATAGTTCGTCGTATTGATGATTTAGGTCGTGTTGTAATTCCTAAAGAAATTCGTAGAACGATGAGGATTCGAGAAGGAGATCCTTTGGAAATTTATACGGATCGCGAAGGAGAAGTTATTCTGAAAAAGTATTCGCCGATTAATGATTTAGGCGAGTTTGCAAAAGAATATGCGGAATCTTTGTATGAAACAATCGGAACGCCTGCGTTGATCAGCGACCGTGATGAAATGATTGCTGTCGCAGGGTTGTCGAAGAAAGATTATACGAATCGTCGTCTCTCCAGTTTTGCGGAGGAATTCATGAAACAACGATCTATTGTTTTGGAAAAGAATGAAACGACGATTGAATTAGTGCCTGGCCAATTTGAACAAGTGAAATCCTATTGTGTGGCGCCGATTGTTGTAAACGGTGACACGATTGGGGCCGTATACTTGCTTTCAAAAGTTCATAACTTAAGTGAAGTGGAGCAAAAAGCGGCGGAAACGGCAGCTAATTTCCTAGCTAAACAAATGGAAAACTAAATGAACCTAAAAGAGGCTGGGACAAATCTAAAAAGAGGCTGGGACAAAACCCCCTCTAAAATGGAAACAGCCCATGAAATTTTGGAATGAAATTTCATGGGCTGTTTTTCATTTTTTCAATAAAAAATGATAAATGGAAAAAGGAGAATTTGAGTTGGCTCAAATTCTCCTTTTTCCTATCTAGAAGCTAGTTTTGTCCCAGCCTCTTTTTTGATATGTTATTAAAATTGATTTCCGTTCCGGGGACGCTTTCCGCGGGCCCGGCTCGAGCCTCCTCGGAGCTCATTCCTTCGCTCCTGCGGTGTCTCGAGAGGGCTCGTCGCAGGAGTCGCCCCGTCACTCCAATCAATTTTTAGTTATATCAATTTTTTATCAAAACTCTTTCAACTGCCCCTTTAATTTTTTGTTTATGTCCCATCCTCTTTTTCATTGTTTTTGGTATACTTTCTATTATGTAGAAAGGAAAGAGAATAAAGATATGCCTAATTCAATCGGAATGAAAGGATATATGAAAGGGGCATTGCTTCTAACTATATCCTCCATTATCGTAAAAGTGATGAGCGCCATTTACCGAGTTCCTTATCAAAATTTGGTGGGGGATGCGGGTTTTTATATTTATCAACAAGTGTATCCGTTCATATCCTTTTTTGTCGCGTGGACATCGGGAGGATTTGCCGCAGCCATTTCAAAAATGCTGGCTGATGCAGAGCTGAGCCCGGATGCTTCACGGAAAAAAAGCGCCATTTCCCAAACGGTATTTTTATATTTGGCAGGACTGTCCCTGTTCTTTTTTTCTTTGTTGTTTTTTGGCGCAAATTTATTGGCGAGCTGGATGGGGGATGAAGAGTTATCTCCATTGCTGAGGACGGGTTCCTTTGTGACATTGTTTATGCCGTTTTTAGCGCTTATGAAGGGGGCATTTCAATCAAGGGGTGAGATGGCTCCAGTTGCTAAAGCCCAAGTATTTGAGCAATTCATTCGAGTGACGATTATTTTAGCAGGAGCTTTTTTTGTCATGGCTACATCCCGCTCTCTTTACGCAGCAGGACATATGGCGGTGTTGGGAACGGTTGTTGGCGAAGTGGCAGGAATAGTGTGTTTATTTTATTTTGCTAAAAAACGATTTTCTCCCTTTTCATTTGAATGGGCATGGACCCGAGAAAAGAAGTGGCCTATCATCAAAGAAGTGACTTTGCTAAGCATCAGTATCAGCATGAGTAGTTTGTTGCTTTTATGTTTTCAACTGATTGATTCGTTTACGGTTTATTCATTGATGGTGGAAAGCGGCATGAATTCCCAATTAGCGAAGGAAACGAAAGGAATTTATGACCGTGGCCAATCGCTTGTTCAGTTAGGACTTGTCATTGCCTCCTCGCTATCAGTGGCCGTTGTTCCAATTGTGGCAGTACAATCGAAAAAACAGGCAGGGAGAGGCACAAAGCCTTTTATGCAATTAACTTATCGGGCGGCGCTTATTTTCGGGGTGGCCGCTTCCCTTGGTCTCGTCATCGTCATGCCTTATGTCAATGAGATGCTGTTTGAAACAAATTCACTGCAAAATGTTTTATCGATTTATGTTTTACAAATCATACCGCTTTCCATCATTTTGACATTTACAGCAATCCTGCAAGGTTTAGGGAAACTCAAAGTGCCCTTTTTCATTTTATCAGGAGCGATTCTTTTGAAAGGAATCGGCAATCTGATCCTTGTTCCGTTCTGGAATGTGCAAGGTTCAGCGTTGTCAAGCAGCACAGTGCTGCTCATTGCGGCGATCCTATTAATTGCTTATTTAAAAAAATTGACGCAGCTTCAATTGGCTCCTCTTCATTTTTACATAAAATTAGCCGGTGCAAGCCTTGCGATGACTTTGGCGGTGCAATTATCTGATGAATGTTTTGAGCGTTTCAGTGGAATCATGGCTAACAACAGAATGGAAGCGGCTGTTTTCGGCTTCGTTTTAATTGCAATCGGAGCATTTGTATTTTTAACTTTTGTAGCAAAATTAAGAATGCTCTCGGAAAAAGAATGGTTTTTCATTCCTTTTGGCCGTCGGATGGCTGCTTATCAACTTTGGTTAAATAAAAGAAAGTAGGTGGATGCATGCAGATCACAATTGTTGGATTAGGCGCATCAGATTACGATCAGCTGCCAATAGGTGTCTATAAAAAATTAAAAGAAGCAAAGAAAGTATTTGTCCGCACGATGGATCATCCGGTTCTTCATGAATTGCAAAAAGAAGGGTTGCATTTTGAGAGTTTTGATGAAGTTTATGAAAAACATGATTCTTTCCAACCGGTTTATGAAGAGATAGCGGAACGATTAATGGAAGCTGCAAAAAATGAGCCGATTGTATACGCAGTCCCAGGCCATCCCCTTGTAGCGGAGCAGACGGTCCAATTATTATTGGAAGCTGAAAGACAGGGAAAAATTCAATTATCTATTCAGGGCGGGCAAAGCTTTTTAGATGCGATTTTTGCTGCATTGAAGATTGATCCGATTGAAGGTTTTCAATTGTTGGATGGTACAAGCTTTTCCATTCATGACGTCAATATGCGCTCCCATGTACTAATTGCTCAAGTGTATGACCAATTCAGCGCCTCTGAAGTGAAATTAACATTAATGGAAAAATATCGGGAAGATTATCCTGTAACAATTGTGACAGCAGCTGGCTCCAAAGAAGAACAGCTGAAAACCGTACCTCTTTATGAACTGGACCAAGCAGTGGAAATCAATAATTTAACGACGATTTACGTTCCGCCTGTCGAAAATCACTTGGATGCGTTGAAAGATTGGACTACTTTCCGGAATATAGTAGCGACGCTTCGAGGCCCAAATGGCTGCCCTTGGGACCGGGAACAAACCCATGAAAGCTTAACAAGATTTTTAATTGAAGAAACCCATGAGTTTATTGCAGCAGTAGAGGAAAAAGATGATTTTGGCATGGTGGAAGAACTAGGGGATATTTTGCTGCAAGTTTTCCTTCATGCCCAAATTGGAGAAGACGAAGGATATTTCAATTTAGAAGAAGTATTGGAAAGCATTTCAGACAAAATGATTCGCCGCCATCCTCATGTTTTCGGCGACCTTTCTGTAAAAGATGCCGATGAAGTCGTATTTAACTGGGAAGAAATAAAAAAACAAGAAAAGGGAGAACAAAAGGTATCGCTGCTTAAAGGAGAATATCGTCCAAGCTCGTCCCTTGAAACAGCATATAATTATCAGAAAAAGGCGGCTTCCGTAGGTTTTGACTGGCCGGATGCAAGCGGAGCCATCAAGAAATTTGAAGAAGAGTGGCAGGAATTATGCGATGAATTAGAGAATGGTACAAACGAAGGGAAATTGGATGAATTTGGGGATGTCTTGTTCACCCTTGTCAATATTGCAAGATTTTATAAAATCTCTCCTGAAGAGGCTATGGTCCACGCCAATGAAAAGTTTGCAAGACGATTTCGATTTGTGGAAGAGCAAGTAAGAAAAAGCGGAAAAACTTTTGCGGATTTTACGCTGGAACAATTAGATGAATTTTGGAATGAAGCAAAACAATTAGAAAAGGAGTAAATTATGCGGTTAGATAAATTTTTAAAAGTATCTCGATTAATTAAACGCCGTACATTGGCAAAAGAAGTGGCAGAGCAAGGAAGAATCATGATCAACGGAAAAGTTGCCAAAGCTTCATCCAATGTCAATGAAGGGGATGAGCTGACGATTCGCTTTGGCCAAAAAATTGTAACTGTCCGCGTGGAAGAAATTAAAGAAAATGTTCGAAAAGAAGATGCAGGCAAAATGTTTACCATCTTGAAAGAAGAAAAACTAGATAAAATTGAGCCGGAATTTATCGATGATGAAGAGTAATTGAAGAAAAAATACTTTTTTATAGCATGACAAGATTTTGTTGTCATGCTTTTTTTATTTCCCGCATAAAGTGAACAGAACAAACCATTAGAAGGAGGAACGATAATGACACAAATCCATCAAGAAAATAGTTATACTATTACTTCTGGTGATCATCTTGTGACTGTGAGAAATAGAAAAAGAATGGACATGACATCAGTAAAGGAAATTGAAAGATTCGATCAGGAGGAATTCTACGTAAGAACTTCCCAAGGGCATTTGCTCATACGAGGCGAGGATTTGCGCATTGTTCATCTTGATGTGGACAAGGGGTTGTTAACATTAGAAGGCAATGTTAAAGCCCTTCAATACGATGATGACGAGAATGGGTTGACTAAAGGCTTCCTCCATAAATTGTTTGGATGACAGTTAACGAGCAATTCTTCAGCATCGTAATAATGACGGTGAGTGGAATAATGATTGGCGCGGTGATTGATGCAACAAGAATCTTCTTCAGCGCCATTTCACCCAAGTCATTATTGCGAAAGTTATCGAGGATTCTCGAGATTGTTGTCTGGGCACTGTTAGGCGTTATTAGTTTTTATATAATATTTTTAATAAAGGGTGGAGAGTGGCGTTTAGTAGACCCATTATCACAAATCTTAGGGATTTTTCTTTATGAATCATTTTTACAGCCATTTTTCCGTTTCCTTGGTAAGGTATTTATTGTGTTAATTATTAAACCAATCGTAGCAATTTTTAGGTTGATTGTTAAACTAATAAAAGGGACTATTGGGTTATTGATTGGTATTTTTTATGTATTATTTCGTCCTTTCTATAAACTTTTTATCAAGTTCAAAAATCCATTTTATAGACATTTTGTAAACATTAAACGGACAATCTTTAAAAAGTATTAATAGTTTCGGTATAATGACAATACAATGTTTTTTTGGAGGTGACGGATGTGGCTAATGGATACCATAGACATAGAGAAACGAATATTCATAAAATCGAAAATGACTATGTTCGGCAAGCAAATCGTCAAAAGCAAAAGGTAGCGAAGAAAAAAATTGGCTTACGAAGAAGATTAGCGGTATTCTTCCTAATCGCATCCGTCGTCATCATTGCTTTAGTTAGTGCGCTTTTGAATCAAAATGAAAGGCTGGCACATAAGGAAGCGGAAAAAGAAAAGGTGCTGGCAGAGTTAGAAGAAGTAAAAAAAGAACAAGAGATATTAAAACTTCAAATAAAAAAATTGGAAGATGATGAGTATATAGCAAAATTAGCGAGGAAGGAATATTTCTTATCAGACGAGGGGGAAATTATTTTTACCATCCCTGATGAGAAAAAAGAGAAAGAGGAAAAGAATAACGATTGATTGTTCCCAAGGCTTCAATTACTTTCTTGAGAAAAAGAAATTTTTGTAAATTACCAAAGAAAAAATTTGCTGCCGAAAAAGAGTTGTCGTGTTGACACTCTTTTTTTGTGGATTATAATAAAAGAGAGCATTTACATTTTTTTGGCTCATTTTATATAATAATTATATTACAGGCATTGTTTTAGCCGTTAAATTTTTAAGGAGGAGCATTTTTTTTATGTCAATTGAAGTAGGCAGCAAATTACAAGGGAAGGTCACAGGAATTACTAATTTTGGAGCTTTTGTTGAGCTGCCAGATGGTAAAACGGGCCTTGTCCACATTAGTGAAGTAGCTGATAACTACGTGAAAGACATTAACGATCATCTAAAAGTTGGAGATATCGTTGAAGTGAAAGTGTTAAATGTTGAAGAGGATGGAAAAATTGGTCTATCCATTAGAAAGGCTAAACCTCAATCTGAAAGACCTGAACGTCCTCAAAGACCACGTCGTGACAACCGTTCAAATGAACGAAATGAGCGTCAATCAAAAGAAAGTTTTGAACAGAAAATCGCAAAATTTTTAAAAGATAGTGATGAACGTCTAGCTTCATTAAGACGTGCAACTGAGTCAAAACGGGGTGGACGTGGCGCAAGAAGAGGGTAGTTTGCTGTCTATTTATAAGTTATAAGGGTTTATAAGTTTTTGCGTATTTCAACGATAAATTTGTCAAAATGCAGATAACACAATCCGTGAATCGAAAAAAAGTCGACTATTTTCCGTCAATAGTCGACTTTTTGTATTTCTTTTTTACCGAGCAGGTGTTTTATTCAAAGATCGGCCAGTCATAATGCAAATATGAGTGCAGAAAATAAAGGTATTTGAAAACGATTAACCTCTCAAACTTCCACTTGTAATTCCCCAAATTATTAATGTTTTCTGTTTTCCTTTTTTATCCAAAAACTATCATAATCAAAAAAACGACACAACTTGCAAAAAACATCAAGTTTGTTAAGTTATCAGGCAATTCGTCGAACAATTTTTTTAAAACTAGAACAGTACTAGACAAATTTTACATCCCTCATTTTTTATAATAGACCGCAACAATATCATTGAGGGGGATGGAAGATGTCTAATATCCAAATGCTTAATCAAAAGTCAACGTGGCAGGAGCGGTTCGGCCAGTATTCTATCAAAAAGGTGAGCCTCCTTCTTCATTTATTTTTCTTGTTTTTAGCATTTTTTCTATCAAGAGCGGTTATGTTTGAAGCGGTTGTTCCTTTTTTTCTGCCGCTATGGGCGATAGTGAGACAACGATATGAAAATGAGAAGTGGGCGATGTTTGTTGGGGGGGTTTTAGGGGCGCTTAGTTTAAGTATAGGACAAAGTTTTATATTGCTTCTTCAATTAGTGATTTATGAATTGTTGATTCGTTTTCGCTTTTATAAGCCGCCAACAGCCGTTGCGGTTGCAGTTGCAATCTTTTTTGGACAATTTATATGGCAAGGCATTGCACATATGGGCATCCCTCCTTTCATGGTTCAATTGTACGTGTATTATGAAGTCATTTTCGCTTTCTTCATGACGATCTTTGTGAAGTTGTTCTTTGTGGAGCCTTACCGTTTTTGGTCCAGCTCATGGGGATATGAACGTGTTGGTGCAGGCTTGGTGATTTTAGCGGTTGTTTTAACGGGCATGCATGCCTTGACGATTTCCTATTTTTCGCTATTTACTTTTGTACTGCATTTGGCCATTTGCGTTGCTGCCATTACTGGGGGGGTAACGGTTGCCGCAAGTGTATCCACCATCATTGGCGCATTGGTGGGCATTTCGGAGCTTTCGTTTACAGGAATGATTGCAGTTTATGCATTAACGGGCGTTGCGAGCGGTTTGTTTAAAAGAATTGGAAGAACAGCTGTTGTATTAGGAAGTTTCATACCAAGCATTTTTTTCTTTTTTTACGATGCTACTTTGCCTCTCGATAGTGTATATTTTGTTTCGGTGTTAACTTCGTGCGTTGTCTTTTTATTATTGCCCCAAAAAATGTTGGACTTTTTAGAAAACTTGATTCATCCGAAACGGGATGAAGTGCTGTTGAAACGGCAAGAATGGTTGACGGAACATGCATCTGAAAAATTAGAAATGTTCCAACGTTTTGTTTTATTTATGAAAGAATTAGTTTTTGACCATTTTACCTCGTCAGAGAATGTGAGCGAATATCGAAAAATTGAACCTGGCGCCACTTGCATGAACTGTTTTCGCTACGAACGATGCTGGGGAAAAAATCATATTGGAATGGAGGAAAATATTCGAAGATGGTTCCTTGCTCAATCAGGGTTAAATGAAGAGGATCAATTGCGTGCAGAAGAGCAAATTCGAATAAGATGTGTCAAATCATCCAAATTGCTGGAAGAACTTGATTATCAGTTGTATAACGATAAGATGAACGGGCAATTCTATCATGGAAAAAAAATGATTGCCCTGCAGCTAAGGGATTTGAGCAATCATTTAAATAAACTGATGGAAGATATGAAAAATGAGACGCTATCCTTTAAAACGGTTGAAGAAGAATTAAGCCAGCATTTTAAAAGGGTCAATATCGATTGTTTCCAAATTGATGTGTTAAATAATACGGTGGGCGAGCGGCTTATCGTCTGCTCCTTTGTGAATACTCAAAATAAAGATGATTTATATTTATTATGTGAACGAATGATATTGCCGGTGCTTTACGAAGTATTTTCTGAACCGTTTCAAGTGGAGCGGATTTCCAATCACCAAAAACCTTTTAAACATTTCCAAGTAAGATTTCGCTCGGCCGTCCGCTATCAAATCCAGTATGATGTATATAGTAAAGCGAAAAATCCGAATGTTGTTTCCGGAGATTCCCATGCCGTTTTCCACATCCATCCGGGGTTGGTGGCGATTATGTTGTCGGATGGCATGGGGCATAGTCGGGAAGCAAAACGGGAAAGCAGACGCCTTGTGCACTTAATGAGGGAATGTTTGAGTTATAATATGAATCCAGAAACGGCCATGCATACTTTACATTATGTATTGAGCCTAAATCGTGAAATGGATATGTATGCAACCATTGATTTTGCGTTAGTGGATTTGCAAAAAGGAGAATTATGGTCTTGGAAAGCAGGCAGCATGTCTACTTACATTTTGCGCGGGGAGCGGCTAATCAAAGTGGAAGGTTCATCGGCGCCTGTAGGATTTATGCCTGTATTTTCCATCGAGACAGAAAAGGTGAATTTGCTGGCGGATGATTATGTGGTGATGGTTTCTGATGGTCTATTCTCCAGCAAATATGATTGGGATGAACAAGAACAGTATTTTGTCAAATTATTAAAATCCAAAATCCGCTTAGGGATGCCAATTGAAGCGCTCCTTTATGATGTGATGGACCATTATCAGAGCGAATATGAAGTAGAGGACGATTGTACAGTAATACTATTTAATGTTTCTCACGTAGTGCCAAAGTGGGCTGTATTTAAAACGGTGAGTTAATGAAAGAAATGAGGTGAGAAGATGGTGGCGTTTGAAAAGAAAGTGAAGAATTTTATCGAGGAACAGCAGCTAATTGAAGAGGGGGACCGTCTTCTCATCGCCTGTTCCGGAGGCGTAGATTCCATGGGGCTAGTGCATTTTTTCATTCATTTCCGAAAACATTGGAAAGTGGATTTGTACGTAGCCCATGTGGACCATATGTTAAGAGAAGAAGTTTCATACGAAGATCGGCTATTTGTGGAACGCTTTTGCAAAGAAAATAATCTCCCTGTTTTCAGCACAAGCATCCCTATTCCTGCCATTTTAGAAAAAGAGGGAGGAAATTCTCAAGCCATTTGCCGCAGAGAGCGATATGCCTATTTTGATGAAATTATGAAACAACATAATATCAATAAACTGGTGACTGCCCATCATGCAGATGATCAGCTGGAAACGATGCTGATGTCCCTTGCAAGAGCAGGAAGCGTTAATGGGTTTAAAGGCATCGCTGCAAAGCGTCCATTTTCGGTTGGTATGGTAATCCGCCCATTTTTGGCGGTGACAAAAGAGGAAATTAAAGAGTATTTAGAAGAAAAAGGAGGAACTTTCCGGGAAGATGCCAGCAATTTAAAGGATGATTATACCCGCAATCGATTCCGTCATCATATTATTCCATTATTGAAAAAAGAAAATTCTCAAGTTGCCATCCATGCGGCTGAACTCGCTCAAAACTTGCAGCAAGATGATGAGTGCTTAAATGAGCTTGCTGAAAGCCGCTTTTCTTCTGTCGTTGAAAAAGCAGGGGACCGTTTTGTGTTACATATTCGTCAATTTCTAAAAGAGCCACTTGCTTTACAAAGAAGAATCATTTTAATACTATTAAACTATCTTTATCATCATTTAGACGGCAAAAACTTTGCGATTTCCAGCAAGATTATGGATTTATGTAAGTCGCAAGAAGGAAATGCAATGATTTATTTGCCGGAACAATATATTGCGGCGAGAAGCTACGACATCATTTCTTTCTTTAAACTTCGAACATCCAAAAAAGAGGAGCCTCAAACGATTGAAATCGGGAAATGGCATGATTTCAATGGTTTTCGTTTATACATAGAGAAACTTCCTCATGATGTAAGCGTTCAAAATGAAGCTATTGCTTATTTTTTCAATGCCAGCACGATTGCTTTTCCTCTTAGAGTGCGGACTCGGAAAGAAAGGGATCGAATTCAGTTAAAGGGAATGCAAGATCCAAAACGATTATCCCGCCTTTTCATAGATGAAAAAATCCCGTTGATTGAAAGAGACGGTTGGCCAATCCTTGTTGATTCTAATGATGAAATTTTAGCCGTTCTGGGTGTTCGTGTAAACCATCGATTTTCAAAAACGAGAAGAATGGATGATGATATGGTCATGTTCATTGAAAAAATTTCTGACAATAAATAAGCTCTATTTTAAATATGATTCAAAAATGGCTATAATTTCTCTTAAGAGCAATTAACACGAAATTTGCCATCAGTGTTAGTTCGTTTCGAAATAGTTATTGATGCTAGGAGGAACACTATGATTCAGAATGATATCGAAAAAATATTAATTACAGAGGAACAAATTCAAGAACGGATTAAAGAAATCGGCGCACAGTTAACGGAAGAATATAAAGATAAGTTTCCATTAGCGGTTGGTGTATTAAAAGGCGCCATGCCGTTTATGACAGACTTAATGAAACGGTACGATTCATACATTGAAATAGATTTTATGGATGTTTCAAGCTACGGCAATGCAACAGTTTCTTCAGGGGAAGTAAAAATTTTAAAAGATTTAAATACAAGTGTAGAAGGACGTGACGTAATCATCATCGAGGATATCATCGACAGCGGGTTGACATTAAGTTACTTGGTGGACTTATTTAAATATCGCAAAGCAAATTCCATTAAAATTGTGACATTATTAGATAAGCCATCTGGTCGAAAAGTGGATTTAAAAGCGGATATTGTTGGATTTGAAGTGCCAGATGGATTTGTGGTTGGTTATGGTTTGGATTATGCAGAAAAGTACCGAAATTTGCCTTACATTGGTATATTAAAAAGTGACGTATATTCTTTTTAATTTTGTGAAAAAATCGACAAAAAATTGAAAATGCTACATTCATAGTGCTTTTCATTGTATGATGAAATAACGGTATGTTAAGATTTTACTTATAGTTTTTGTGTCAAGTTGTGAGGAGGCTGGGGATGAATCGAATATTTCGATACACCATACTTTATTTATTAATCTTTCTTGTGATTATAGGTATTTTTGGTACCTTCAATGGAGGAGTTCATTCTTCAAAAGAATTGACTTATAACGAGTTTATTAAAGCTTTAGAATCAGGGAAAATAGAATCTTTAAACATTCAGCCGGATTCGGGTGTTTTTGTTGTAGAAGGTAAGTTCAAAGGTGATGATGACCAAACCTTTACGGTAAACCTTCCTCAAAATAACCCAGCGTTGATGGAAAAAATAGACAAAGCCATTGAAAATAATCCGGATATTGTTTTTTTACCAGCTCCTGGAACAAGTGGATGGGTGCAATTTTTCACAGGAATTATCCCGTTCATCATTATTATCATTCTATTCTTCTTCCTCTTGAGCCAAACTCAAGGTGGAGGAAATAAAGTAATGAATTTCGGCAAAAGCAAAGCGAAATTGTATGATTCTGATAAGAAAAAAGTTCGCTTTGATGATGTAGCAGGGGCAGATGAAGAGAAAGCCGAATTAGTCGAAGTAGTAGAATTCTTGAAAGACCATCGCAAATTTACAGAAATGGGGGCACGCATTCCAAAAGGAATTTTGCTAGTGGGGCCTCCAGGTACAGGTAAAACTTTGCTTGCACGAGCTGTAGCTGGCGAAGCTGGAGTTCCGTTCTTCTCGATCTCCGGTTCCGACTTCGTTGAAATGTTTGTTGGTGTCGGTGCATCCCGCGTTCGTGATTTGTTTGAAACAGCAAAGAAAAATGCGCCATGTATTATCTTCATTGACGAGATTGATGCGGTAGGACGCCAACGTGGTGCGGGCCTTGGAGGAGGTCACGACGAACGTGAGCAAACATTGAACCAATTGCTTGTTGAGATGGACGGTTTCAGTGCCAATGAAGGAATTATCATTATTGCCGCTACAAACCGGCCAGATATTTTAGATAAAGCATTATTGCGTCCTGGACGATTTGACCGTCAAATTACCGTAGGATACCCGGATGTAAAAGGCCGAGAAGCGATTTTAAGAGTCCATGCACGCAATAAACCACTAGCTGATGAAGTGGATTTAAAAGCGGTTGCCCAAAGAACGCCAGGATTTTCCGGAGCGGATTTAGAAAACTTATTGAACGAAGCAGCCTTAGTCGCAACACGCAAAGGAAAACGTAAAATTAATATGGACGATATCGATGAAGCCAGTGACCGAGTGATAGCTGGTCCGGCTAAAACAAGCCGCGCCTATACGCCAAAAGAGAAAAAACTTGTTGCTTATCACGAAGCTGGGCACGTGGTGATTGGTTTAACGCTTGATTCTGCGGAAAAAGTTCATAAAGTAACAATCGTTCCTCGAGGTCAAGCGGGCGGTTATGCAATTATGCTTCCGAAAGAAGAGCGTTTCTTCCAAACAAAAGAAGAGCTATTGGACCGCATTTGCGGACTTTTAGGAGGCCGTGCATCTGAAGATATCGTCTTAGGAGAAGTATCTACTGGTGCCCATAACGACTTCCAAAAGGTTACAGATATTGCTCGCCGAATGGTAACAGAATTTGGTATGAGCGAAAAACTAGGTCAAGTGCAATTTGGCTCTTCTCAAGGAGGAAATGTGTTCTTAGGCCGCGATTTCAATACAGACCAAAACTATTCTGATGCTATTGCTTATGAAATCGATAAAGAAATGCAAAAAATCGTGACTGAGCAATATGAACGGGCAAAGCGCATTTTAACGGAAAAACGCGATTTATTAGACAAAATTGCTCAAGCCCTTATGGAACACGAAACATTGAATGCAGAACAAATTGAGTATTTGAGAGATCATGGCACTTTACCAGAAAAAAATTCTGATGAAGAAGAAACAATTAAAATTACAACAGTAGAGCCGAAGAACGAACCTGCTTCTTCAGAGTCTACTCAAGTAAGTATAGAAAAATCCGGCTCTGCCCAAATACATCAAGAGGTTGCTGGCGAGGAAAAAGCGCCAACAACAGATGATTTGCCAAAAGAAAATTCTCCTGATTCCAGTGGATTTGGATTTAATGAGGGGAAAAAGGAATAAGCATTTTGCGGGGGCAGGGACATAAACAAAAAATGAAAGGGCAGTTGAAAGAGTTTTGATAAAAAATTGATATAACGAAAAATTGATTGAAGTGACGGGGCAAGTTTCTGTCGCGCACGCTTAGTCGCAAAGCGGAGCAAGCTTAATGACTCAGAGGAGGCTCGATCCGGGCCCGCGGAAAGCGTCCCCGGAACGGAAATCAATTTTAATAACATATCAAAAAAACATCATTTTCTCCAAGGAGAAAATGATGTTTTTTTAGATTTGTCCCAACCTCTATTTCTAATAGAAAAATTCTATTAAAAATCATTGCTCCTGCGGTGGTTACAAAACGCGCCTCCTCGTCGCAATTTATCTGCGGCGAAGCACTAGCGACAGCCGCAAAGAGACGTCTCAAAATCGATTTTCAGGACGCCCTCTTTTTTGTTTTTAAGATTAATCCTTTTGAGGGAATAACTTGCATTATGGTATGATTTCATCAAACGAAAAATGGAAGTGGTTTTAGTGATTTTAGCAATAGACGTAGGGAACTCAAAGATTTCATTAGGGGTTTACCATAACGAACGATTAGTTCATCATTGGAAAATGGAAACGGAGAAAAATAAAACGGCCGATGAATATGCTATGCATTTATATGCCTTTTTCCACTATGAAGGCATTACCTTTAAGGATATTCATGGAATTATCATTTCCTCCGTTGTTCCGCCCATTATGCACGAACTAGAAGAAATGTGCAGCAAATATTTTCACATTAAACCGCTTGTTGTTGGTCCGGGGGTGAAAACAGGGTTAAATATTAAATGCGATAACCCGCGGGAAGTAGGGACAGACCGTATCGTAAATGCGGTAGCCGCTATTCATGAATACGGGACAAAGCCGCTTATCGTGGTGGATTTTGGCACTGCCATTACTTTTAGCTACATCAACGAAAAAGGGCATTATATGGGGGGACCCATTGCACCAGGTGTTACAATTTCTTTGGATGCACTCTTTACAAAGGCATCGAAATTGCCGAGGGTTGAAATTGTCAAGCCCATGGATGTCATCGCGAAAAATACCGTTGCCTCCATTCAATCGGGGATTTTTTATGGTTTTCTGGGGCTTGTAGAGGGAATCGTTCATCGCATGAAAGAACAAAGTAATAATGATCCTTTAGTCATTGCCACAGGAGGATTAGCAGAATTTTTTTCAAACGAAACGACAACCATTGATGTTGTCGATAAATTTCTAACATTAAAAGGTTTATATATCATTTACAAAAGAAATCAATAACAGAAGAGAGGAATTGCAGACATGAAAGATTATTTAGTAAAAGCATTTGGATTTGATGGAAAGATTCGCGCCTATGCGGCTGTTTCAACTAATACCGTTGGAGAAGCACAAAGAAGACATGATACTTGGCCAACAGCAACGGCGGCTTTAGGACGGGCGTTGACAGCCGGCGCCATGATGGGATCCATGATGAATGAGGATGATAAAATTACCATTAAAATTGAAGGCGGCGGACCAATCGGGGTTATTTTGATTGATGCCAATGGAAAAGGGGAAGTAAGAGGATATGTAACGAATCCTCATGTGCATTTCCCATTGAATGAAGCAGGCAAATTAGATGTGCGCCGTGCAGTTGGAACACAAGGCAATCTCACTATTGTAAAAGACTTAGGATTAAGAGAAATGTTTTCAGGACAAACACCGATTGTTTCCGGGGAAATTGCGGAGGACTTCACTTACTATTATGCAGCATCGGAGCAAGTTCCTTCGTCAGTGGGGTTAGGTGTATTGGTTAATACCGACAATTCCGTACTGGCTTCAGGGGGATTCATTATTCAAGTATTGCCGGGATGCGATGAAGAGACGATTGAGACGATTGAAAATCACTTAAAAACCGTTGAACCAATTTCCAAAATGATTGAGAAGGGCTATACACCGGAACAAATATTAGAAGCTGTTTTAGGTGAAGGAAATGTAAAAATTTTAGATACGATGCCGATTAGTTTTAAATGCCAGTGTTCAAAAGAGCGTTTTGGAGCGGCCATTATGTCATTAGGTGTGCAAGAGATACAAGAAATGATTGATGAAGATGGCGGAGCAGAAGCGCAATGCCAATTCTGTTTAGAAAAATATCAATATAGCCAAGAGGAATTAGAAGGTTTTATCCGTGAAATACAGGCAAAGAACGAATCAAAATAATATGCAAAATGTGCCGCTATCAAAACGTCGCTTAAAAACAAAACCGGTGTTGACTTTACTTGCTATTTTGTTTGCAGGAAATATCTTTTGGTTTGTCCTTTGGTTATTTGCGCTTGGAAATGATGGCGACAATGGCGACAGCGAAACCATTGTCGCTAGCGTAAGTGGCGAGAAAATTACAAGGCAGCAATGGATGGCTGAAATGGAACGTTATTACGGAAAAGAAACCTTGCAGCACATGGTTAATGAAAAAGTGATGAAAAAAGCTGCAAAGGAATTCGGCATTGACGTTTCGGATGAGGAAATCGATTTGGAACTATCTTTAATGATTGCCTCCAGCGAAATGGATTCATCACTGCAACAGCTGGGAGAAGAGGAATTGAAAAAACAAATTCAATCCCAACTGATTTTAGAAAAAGTGTTAACAAAAGATGTCATCATTAATGAAGAGGACATGGAAAAATATTATAAAGAAAATGAATCGTTCTATAATATTCCAACTACATATCGTGCAAAATTGATTGTAGTTAATACGAAGAAAGATGCAGAAAAAGTTTTAAAAGAACTTGATGAAGGCTCAGATTTTTCGGTTTTAGCTAGGGAACGTTCTGTTGAACAAGTGTCGGCGAGTCTAGGAGGCGATATCGGCTATATTTCAAAACAATCCAATGTAGACCCAGCGATCCTGAAAGCGCTTCAGCAACTTAAAGAAAATGAAATCAGCAGCCCTGTTTTGTTAAGAGATGGCCGTTACGGTATTGTTCAGCTAAACGAAAAGAAAGAAGGAAAGTCTTTCAAATATGAAGAGGTAAAAAATCATATTAAAAGAGTTTTAGCAATGGAACAATTGCCCACTTCTATTACGCCTGAACTCTTTTGGAAAGAGTTTGATGTAACTTGGTTTTATGGGGAATAAAAATGTAAAAAAATTTACATAATTTCACTGTATTTTCATTGACAAGAAACAATTAATGTTGTTAATATTAAAACATGAAAACCTATAAAAATAGTCGGCATTAGAAAGGGGAACCCGTGATGAGCAAATTATATAATTCTGTTACTGAATTAGTAGGTCGCACACCAATCGTAAAACTAAACCATGCTACAACTGAAGATGAAGGAACTGTTTGGGTAAAACTTGAATATTTCAACCCAGGAAGTTCTGTTAAAGACCGTATTGCTTTAGCGATGATTGAAGCTGCTGAAAGAGATGGCCGATTAAAACCAGGCGGCACAATTATTGAGCCAACTTCCGGAAACACTGGTATCGGACTTGCGATGATCGCTGCTGCAAAAGGTTATCGTGCTATTTTAGTAATGCCAGAAACAATGAGTATTGAACGCCGCAAATTGCTTCGTGCTTATGGTGCCGAATTAGTATTAACACCTGGACCAGAAGGAATGAAAGGCGCCATTGCAAAAGCAACAGCCCTTGCTGAAGAGAATGGCTACTTCATGCCGCAACAATTCGAAAACCCTGCAAACGCAGAAATCCACCGTTTAACAACAGGTCCTGAAATCGTGGAAGCTTTTGAAAATTCCGGTTTACAATTAGATGCCTTTGTTGCTGGTGTTGGAACTGGCGGTACAATCACAGGTGCCGGAGAAGTATTAAAAGAAAAATTCCCTAATATCGAGATTATTGCGGTTGAACCTAAAGATTCTCCAGTATTATCTGGCGGTAAACCTGGTTCCCACAAAATCCAAGGTATCGGAGCAGGATTTGTACCAAAAGTTTTGAATACAGAAATTTACAACTCTGTATTCCCAGTTGATAATGAAACTGCTTTTGAAACAGCTCGTAAAGTAGGCCGTGAAGAAGGTATTTTATGCGGTATTTCATCTGGCGCTGCAATCTACGCTGCAATTCAAACAGCAAAACGTTTAGGCAAAGGTTCTAACGTATTAGCAATTGTTCCATCCAACGGTGAACGCTACCTATCAACAGCTTTATACAACTTCGAAGACTAATCGCACAAAAATCGGCATTGTCCTTTTGGATAATGTCGATTTTTTTTGGGGGGGAAATATTGCACAGGAAATACTAGGAACATGAGAAGTATAGCAAGGGGATAAAGATTGAAGTGCCTCAGCTTGGAAAATGTTATACTTATTGAGAATGAATATTTAGGACGAACAGATTTGGGGTGTACATTTGATGTTATCTAAATATCTTAAACCGTTAATCATTAATCATATAAAGCTTGATTATACGAAAGAGACCTTTGTAATGGGGATATTGAATGTGACGCCGGATTCATTTTCTGACGGAGGGAAATACAATTCCGTTGAAGCAGCTATAGAGCATGCTAAACAAATGGTTCAAGATGGTGCAAAAATCATTGATGTAGGGGGAGAATCGACTCGGCCTGGCTATACGCGCATTTCCGATGAAGAAGAAATTGCCCGTGTTGTTCCGGTGATTAAAGCATTGAGGAAAGAAGTGCCAGCTATTATTTCAATCGATACTTATAAATCGGCTGTTGCCCTCGCTGCCATTGAAGCTGGAGCCCATATCATCAACGATATATGGGGAGCAAAGGCCGATCCGGAAATGGCTAAAGTTGCTTCGCAATATAACGTTCCCATTATTTTGATGCACAATCGAAAAGACGCAAATTACACTAATTTCTTTGAAGATTTATTAAATGACTTGAAAGAAAGTATTGAGATCGTCAAAGCTGCTGGAGTGCCGGATGAGCATATCATTCTAGACCCGGGTATCGGGTTTGCGAAAAACTTGCAGCAAAGCATTGAAACGATGCAGCGTTTGGACGAGCTTGCAGCATTAGGTTATCCCGTTTTGTTAGCGACATCTAGAAAACGTATGATTGGTACTATTCTTGGCTTGCCATTGCATGAGCGGGTGGAAGGAACGGCTGCCACTTGTGCGTATGGAGTCATGAAAGGCTGCCATATTGTTCGGGTGCATGATGTAAAAGAAGTAGCAAGAACGGTGAAAATGATAGATGCATTAATGGGCAAATTTGAAGTAGAAGGTGAACTGCCTGAAAGACATTAATTTTTTAGGAGGGATCGTATGGATTATATTCATTTGCGGGATATGCAGTTTTATGGATATCATGGGGTATTGCCCGAAGAGACAGTACTGGGGCAGCGCTTTCGAGTAACGATATCGCTTGCATTGAATACAAGAAAAGCGGGAGAAACGGATGATTTGCAATATACAGTCAACTATGTGGAAGTATATGAATTATGCAAATCTATTATGGAAGGGGAACCTTTCCAGTTGATTGAAGCACTAGCAGAAGCCATTGCTTCAGCAATTTTGGAAAAGTATGAAGGACAAGTGTTTGGATGCAAAGTGGAATTGGTAAAACCAGATCCGCCAATCCCTGGACATTATAAAGAAGTAGCAGTGGAGATTGTAAGGGGTCATTACAGTGAATGATGTTTATTTATCTTTAGGAACAAATTTGGGCGATCGAGAACAACATTTAAAAGCAGCCATTGATTTGCTGAAGCAAAAAGAAGGGATTTTCATCAAAACGATATCGCCGATTTATGAAACGGCTCCAGTAGGATATGTGGATCAACCCTCCTTTTTAAATATCGTCGTATATGCCCAAACAACAATGACACCTTTTGAATTGTTAAAGGCTTGTCAATCTGTTGAAAATGAGCTTGGTCGTGTGAGGACGATTCGTTGGGGGCCAAGAACTATCGACCTTGACATTTTATTGTATAATAACGACAATATTGAGTCGGAGAATTTAATCATTCCACATCCCCGGATGTTTGAGAGAGCCTTTGTGCTAGTTCCGCTGATGGATGTGGCCAAGAAGCCATTCACCGAAAAATTGATGCAGGCGGAATCAGCGTTGAAGAATATGAATCTTGAACAAGAAGGCATCCGGAAGTGGAAGAATTCTATTTTTTTGTCATGATGACGACGCGGCATAAAAGAAGCGTTTATATATAACCAATTGAGGGGAAAGGAGGAGCGGCATGTCGAATGAAAAAAAGCCGTTTCAAATTGGGAATATCGCGATGGCAAATCGTGTAGTGCTGGCTCCTATGGCGGGGATAAGCAACGTAGCGTTCCGCTTAACGGTAAAAGAATTCGGAGCGGGGCTTGTGTATGCTGAAATGATCAGCGATAAAGGATTAATCACCCGAAATAAGAAAACGCTGGAGATGCTTTATATCGACGAAAGAGAAAAGCCGATTGCATTGCAAATTTTCGGTGGTGAAAAGGAAACCCTTGTGGAAGCGGCAAAATTTGTAGACCAATATACTAATGCGGATATAATTGATATCAATATGGGCTGCCCTGTCAATAAGGTCATTAAATGTGAAGCGGGAGCAAAGTGGCTACTTGACCCAAATAAAGTCTATGAAATGGTGGCAGCCGTTGTCGATGCCGTGAAAAAACCGGTTACCGTAAAAATGCGCATTGGCTGGGATGATGAGCACATTCTTGCGGTTGAAAATGCGCAAGCCATTGAAAGAGCGGGCGGCAGCGCTGTCGCTGTACACGGTCGTACAAGAGTTCAAATGTATGAAGGAAAAGCCAATTGGGATGTTATTCGCCAAGTGAAGGAAAATGTAAACATTTCGGTGATTGGAAACGGTGATGTGGAAACGCCGCAAGATGCAAAACGGATGTTGGATGAAACAGGTGTCGATGCCGTGATGATTGGCCGTGCTGCATTAGGAAATCCATGGATGATTTATCGGACAGTCCAATATCTTGAAACCGGCGAATTGAAGCCGGAGCCGTCCGTTCAAGAAAAGATCGATGTTTGTTTATTGCACTTTGAACGTCTCATCCAATTAAAAGGAGAATATGTGGCTGTACGTGAAATGCGTAAACATGCAGCATGGTATTTAAAAGGGATTCGAGGCAATGGCAATATTCGCAATGCGATTAATCAAGTGGAAACAGCAGAAGAATTGCGCACCATTTTACTTGGCGTTGTAGAACAAAAGGAAGAACAGCCGGAACCGGAGATTCAATTGGTATAAAATTGCGTAAAGATAAAAGCCGTCTCAGATGTTGAGACGGCTTGTCCTGGATTAGGCGTTGGATTGTTCCTTTGTTGGGCCCATTACACCTGGAACAGGCAAACCAGCTTGTCTTAACAGCACTTGCATTTGTGCACGGTGATGGGTTTGATGATCAACAAGGGTGCGAAGTAATGCGCCGATTGGAGTTGGATTTCCGAGCATATCCACTTCATTTTCCAACGATTCATCATTTAAATTTTTTGCAGCGTTTACGACTTCTTCACTTACTTTTTTATACTCGTCGATGATTTCCTTCATTGTTTTCGGAGGTACAGATGGATTCAACTTTACATTTAGCTGCTGCCCCATAAGTCCGAAAAAATATGAAGGAGCAGTTGTTAAGTGCCAACTAAGGGATTCTAGGGAATTGTGGCCTTCAACGATAGAAAAATGTTTTTTTTCTTCTGTAATTGATTCCATAATAGCGATTGTACCAGCACAATTTTGTTTCCATTCTTTTATGAAGTCATCTATTTTTCGATACATTGAAAACACCTCTTGAAAAGTTTATTATTACAACTGGATGCAAGAACATTATATACAAAAGCCTCCATTATCTTAAAATTATAAGCAAAATCTTTCAAAATAGATGAAGAGATGATTGAAATTGTGTACAATAGTAACATTATGGACTATGAACAGAACGTTTTAAATTTTACGAGGAGTGAAAGACGTGTCAAATATTGAAGAATTAAATGACCAACTTTTGGTGAGACGCCAAAAGTTAAATGATATTCGTGCAAAAGGTTTCGATCCATTTGGCAAACGTTTCGAACGTACACACTTGTCTTCAGATGTTCATGAACAATTTGATGCATTTACAAAAGAAGAACTAGAAGAAAAAGAGCATGAAGTGATTATTGCTGGCCGCATTATGACAAAGCGCGGAAAAGGAAAAGCTGGATTTGCCCACATTCAAGATGTAGCAGGTCAAATCCAAATTTATGTACGCCAAGACCGCGTAGGAGAAGTAGCCTACGATTTATTTAAACATGCGGATTTAGGAGATATCGTGGGAGTGCGTGGAGTCGTTTTCAAAACAAACACGGGAGAACTTTCCGTAAAAGCAAACGAGTTCATTCACTTAACGAAATCTTTGCGTCCGATGCCGGAAAAATTCCACGGCTTGCAAGATGTTGAACAGCGCTATCGCCAACGTTATCTGGACTTAATGACAAATGCTCAAAGCAAAGAGACATTTATTACGCGTTCAAAAATTATTCGTTCTATTCGCAATTTCTTAGATGGACAAGGTTATTTAGAAGTTGAAACACCAATTTTGCATACAGTGGCTGGTGGTGCAGCAGCTCGTCCTTTCATTACCCATCATAATGCATTGGATATGGATTTATATTTACGCATTGCGTTGGAATTGCATCTAAAGCGTTTAATTGTGGGCGGACTTGAAAAAGTTTATGAAATTGGACGGGTATTCCGCAATGAAGGTATTTCTACGCGTCATAATCCGGAATTCACTTTATTGGAACTATACGGTGCTTATTTAGATTACCGAGATATTATGGAGCTTACGGAAAACTTAATTTCCCATGTAGCTCAAGAAGTACTTGGCACAACGAAAATCCAATACGGTGAATATGAAATCGATCTTTCTCCAGGTTGGAAACGCGTGCATATGGTAGATGCTATTAAAGAAGTGACTGGTGTTGACTTCTGGCAGCCAATGTCGCTTGAAGAAGCAAGAAATTTGGCGAAAGAACATGGTGTTGAAATTCAGGAAATGCATGAAGTAGGGCACATTATCAATGAGTTTTTTGAACAAAAAGTAGAAGAAACATTAATTCAACCAACCTTTGTATATGGTCATCCGGTTGAAATTTCACCGCTTGCTAAGAAAAATCCAGAAGATGAACGCTTCACAGATCGATTTGAATTGTTTATTGTTCGCCGTGAACATGCGAATGCTTTTACTGAATTAAACGATCCAATCGACCAAAGAGAACGTTTTGAAGCGCAATTAGCTGAAAAAGCAGCAGGTAATGACGAAGCGCATGAAATGGACGAAGACTTCATTGAGGCTCTGGAATATGGTATGCCTCCAACAGGCGGTTTAGGAATCGGTATCGACCGTTTAGTGATGCTATTGACAAACTCTCAATCCATCCGTGACGTATTACTATTCCCAACAATGCGTCCAAGAGATTAATATAATTAATTACTGAGGCTGGGACATAAACAAAAAATTATAGGGGTAGCTGAAAGAGTTTCGATAAAAAATTGATTGAAGTGACGGGGCGAGTTCCTGTCGCGCACGCTTAGTCGCAAAGCGGAGCAAGTTCAAGGAAATAAATTCAAAGCTTTCCTGCGACGAGCACTCTCGAGACCACGAGGAGCGAAGGAATGACTCAGAGGAGGCTCGAGCTGGGCCCGCGGAAAGCGTCCCCGGAACGGAAATCAATTTTTAATAACATATCAAAAAAACATCGTTTTCTCTAAAGAGAAAGTGATGTTTTTTAGATTTGTCCCAGCCTCTTCTTCTATTCTTTTATAATAAAAACCTTTCATAGATATAGTTGATTTATTAATCCGAGATTTGAGAACAAGGAATTAAAAAAATATAATAAAATGTGTTGACGAATAAAGTTAGTGATGTTATTATATAAAAGCTGTCGCTAAGAAATAAGTTATTACAATAAAAACCTTCGATGAAGCGATTGCTAAAAAAGTATTGACACTCAATTCTTTGAATGATATAATATAAGAGTTGTCGTTTGATGAACCTTGAAAACTGAACACCAAAACGTTAATGTTTAAAATTCTAATTCGTTAACCCTCGTTGGCGAATTAGAGACGGACAAATTTTGAGCTTAATCAAATTTTCTTTTATGGAGAGTTTGATCCTGGCTCAGGACGAACGCTGGCGGCGTGCCTAATACATGCAAGTCGAGCGGACCAATTAAGAAGCTTGCTTTTTGATTGGTTAGCGGCGGACGGGTGAGTAACACGTGGGTAACCTGCCCTATAGACCGGGATAACTCGCGGAAACGCGAGCTAATACCGGATAACACATCGAAGCGCATGCTTCGGTGTTGAAAGATGGTTCTGCTATCACTATAGGATGGGCCCGCGGCGCATTAGCTAGTTGGTGGGGTAACGGCCTACCAAGGCGACGATGCGTAGCCGACCTGATAGGTCCGAGGTGGAAGCACGGTGACGTGTGGAGCTGACGGATACTAATCGATCGAGGACTTAACCAATATCCTTTCAATGTCGTTATCCAGTTTTGAAGGAACAAAAATTATTTTAAAAAAACACTTGCAATTTCTGAACAAAGTGATATAATAATTCATGTTCCAAATAAATAGTCTAGTGACGATGGCGAAGAGGTCACACCCGTTCCCATACCGAACACGGAAGTTAAGCTCTTCAGCGCCGATGGTAGTTGGGGGCTTCCCCCTGCGAGAGTAGGACGTCGCTAGGCTAAAAAAAACGGAGGATTAGCTCAGCTGGGAGAGCACCTGCCTTACAAGCAGGGGGTCGGCGGTTCGATCCCGTCATCCTCCACCATATTTGCCGGCGTAGCTCAACTGGTAGAGCAACTGACTTGTAATCAGTAGGTTGAGGGTTCGATTCCTTTCGCCGGCACCATTACGAGCCATTAGCTCAGTGGTAGAGCATCTGACTTTTAATCAGAGGGTCGAAGGTTCGAGTCCTTCATGGCTCACCATTTATTTCGCGGGTGTGGCGGAATTGGCAGACGCACTAGACTTAGGATCTAGCGCCTTACGGCGTGGGGGTTCGACTCCCTTCACCCGCACCATAGTTTCAAATTTTGCGGAAGTAGTTCAGTGGTAGAACACCACCTTGCCAAGGTGGGGGTCGCGGGTTCGAACCCCGTCTTCCGCTCCAACTGCCGGGGTGGCGGAATTGGCAGACGCACAGGACTTAAAATCCTGCGGTAGGTGACTACCGTACCGGTTCGACTCCGGTCCTCGGCACCAATCAATATAAACAACATAAAGCGCCAGTAGCTCAATTGGATAGAGCGTCTGACTACGGATCAGAAGGTTGTGGGTTCGACTCCTGCCTGGCGCGCCATAATAAAAAATAAAAGAACCGGGAAGTAGCTCAGCTTGGTAGAGCACTTGGTTTGGGACCAAGGGGTCGCAGGTTCGAATCCTGTCTTCCCGACCATGCGTTATATAGGGGCATTAGCTCAGCTGGGAGAGCGCCTGCTTTGCACGCAGGAGGTCAGCGGTTCGATCCCGCTATGCTCCACCATGAACCTTGAAAACTGAACACCAAAACGTTAATGTTTAAATGATCTAATTCGTTAACCCTCGTTGACGGATTAGAAATGGACAAATTTTGAGCTTAATCAAATTTTCTTTTATGGAGAGTTTGATCCTGGCTCAGGACGAACGCTGGCGGCGTGCCTAATACATGCAAGTCGAGCGGGAAGCACGGTGACGTGTGGAGCTGACGGATACTAATCGATCGAGGACTTAACCAATATCCTTTCAATGTCGTTATCCAGTTTTGAGAGAACAACTCATGGAGGATTAGCTCAGCTGGGAGAGCACCTGCCTTACAAGCAGGGGGTCGGCGGTTCGATCCCGTCATCCTCCACCATATTTGCCGGCGTAGCTCAATTGGTAGAGCAACTGACTTGTAATCAGTAGGTTGAGGGTTCGATTCCTTTCGCCGGCACCATTATGAGCCATTAGCTCAGTGGTAGAGCATCTGACTTTTAATCAGAGGGTCGAAGGTTCGAGTCCTTCATGGCTCACCATTATTTTTAAAAATTTATGAATCTTTTCGTTTTGCGGAAGTAGTTCAGTGGTAGAACACCACCTTGCCAAGGTGGGGGTCGCGGGTTCGAACCCCGTCTTCCGCTCCAACTGCCGGGGTGGCGGAATTGCGATGGTAGATTGGATGAAGCCAATCCTCCGCGATTCGAATCACCCAGTTCGATAAATTTTTATCGTTTGTAAGGAGACCATAACGGTTCCATTCCTTTATCTGGCGATATAAAGGTAAATATTGAACAAACTTATCGTAGATGATTTTTGCCAAGACCGTTGGTCCAGCAATACTTCGTTGAATCGCTGGTTGTGGTGCTCGATGGTAGATTGGATGAAGCCAATCCTCCGCGATTCGAATCACCCAGTTCGATAAATTTTTATCGTTTGTAAGGAGACCATAACGGTTCCATTCCTTTACCTGGCGATATAAAGGTAAATATTGAACAAACTTATCGTAGATGATTTTTGCCAAGACCGTTGGTCCAGCAATACTTCGTTGAATCGCTGGTTGTGGTGCTTTCCGTACAAATTCAATAATGTCTTGATTATATCACTAGTAATCATTGGTTAAAAGACACCTTTTTTAGATTTTTGTATGGCTTTCGGTTGATGAATTGTGAGTCCTTCAAGTAACCAACGAAGTTGTTGTTGTGTGAGCCGACGAACTTCATTTTCATTTCGTGGCCACTGGAGTTTGCCATTATCCAATCGTTTATAAAGCATAGCGAAGCCATCTCCATCAAAGTATAAACATTTATAACGATCTTTCCTTCGACCGCAAAACAAGAAGATTGCCTCGCTGTATGGATCGAGTTCGAATGAATCCTGAATTAGCGTTGCTAGACCGTCGATTCCTTTTCGCATATCTGTATGACCGCAAATGATATAGATATTTTTGCATTTTGTAAAATCATGAATCATTTCGATTCAACTCCCTGATAACCGCTTGAAGTAATTGAGGTTTGACACCGGGGTAGAAGGAGATTTTACATTGATTGGATTGAATGACGCATATTGGTCTGAGTGCACCACGACTTGCTGGGGATGGAGTTGGATCAGATTTGGACTCTAATTTTACAGGCACGATATTGAGTTTTTCCGTTGCCAAAAAAAGAACACCTCCTCTGTAATTGTTACTTTCATCTTACAGGAAGGTGTCATTGATTTGTAGGCGTTGTTTGATTTCGGGCTTACTTTTGTATGAAGGGTAAGCCCGAAATATGTGAGATAAATAAAAAAATGCGCACCCTCTGGTACGCACGATGAATAGCCCTTCAATCCCAAGTTTTTTCGGATTGAGGGCTATTTTGCCATTGCACATGATTCACGAATTGTTTTCGACCATGGCAAATAGCGATCTAATATTTCTGGCTGTTGATGGATTGGTAAACTTGGGAGTTCCGACAATACTTTCACTAAGTATTGATAAAAATCAATTCCATTAGCTTTTGCCGTTTCAGCCAAGCTTAAACAGATGGCATTTGCATCGGCTCCCGTCCCATACCGAACACGGAAGTTAAGCTCTTCAGCGCCGATGGTAGTTGGGGGCTTCCCCCTGCGAGAGTAGGACGTCGCTTCGCAAGGATGGCACCACTAAAACCGTGGTGCTTTTTTAGGTTCTTTGTCAAATGGTGTTGGTGAATAAATTTTAGTGACATTATTTGGTAATATGTAATCGGATGGCTTAGGGGAAATTCGAGGTTCCCCTAAGCTGTTTTTATTTTCGCTAAGTTTTGGGTAATGAATATTCGGTTTCTAAAGTGATAGAAGGATCGATAACCGAAAGAAATGCGTTTAATCACCTTGATTTTGTTATTAATCCCCTCTAAAATGCCGTTGTTATAATCGTATTTCAACGTATTCTCCACGTAATTGATGTATTTGTTGATTGTCTTGATGGCGATTTTCATATAGCTGGAAAAGATATTTTGTTTATTCTCTAATGTTTTCTTTAGGAGCTCAAAGTCTTTGATTTTGATGCAATGTTGCACGTATTGATATAACTCATAGGACGCCTTTAATTCAGAATCTAAATCAATGAGATAGTGGAGAATCTCCACCTCACACATATGCTTTTTAAAGCAACGATGATATGTATAGATCTTATAATCAAGTTTTGTTTGATCTTTCAGAAGGAGCTTCCAGTATTTTTTTTCAATTTATTGTAATTCTTTTTATCCCGATTCATGACGTTGATGCGCGTTTTGTTTAAAGCTCTGCTAAATAGTTGGAGGATATGGAATTTGTCGAGTATGATTTCCGCTTTAGGAAAAACTTCTTGGAAATATAAGGGCTGTACATATCGATGACAATCGTTTTTACCGCATCTCTCGCCTTCTTGGAATACCGTAAGAAATACTCTTTGAGGACAGGTAATCTCCGGTCCTCCACGATATCCACAATCTCCCCCGTTTCAGAGTCGCAGAAAATAAAGGACATCGCTCCAGCTGCGGATTTCACTGATTTAAGCTCATCAAAACACAAATGCTTTGGAAGGTAGTGAACATTTGGTTGATAATAGCTTTTTTAATCGTTTCGGTAGAACAAAAATTTTCATCAAATGTGATATTTTTGTCTTTTATATTGAGTAGGTTTCGTATAGAATGATGGTAAGACTGTGACATCACTCCTTGTAAATGTGGTTTTGGTCGATTACATTTTACCAGAGTTTTGTCACTGTCTCATTTTTTTGTTCAAAAAAATTGGTGCTGGTTGTATCCACCAACACCAAATATTATAGAGCCAAAAGCTTTTCTGTATGATGGCGCATTGAAATGGACATCAACTCAGCTGAAAATGCGATTCGGCCGAATGTCATTGGACGAAAAAACTGGCTGTTTTCCGTGAGTGAATCGGGAGCCGATGCAAATGCCATCTGTTTAAGCTTGGCTGAAACGGTAAAAGCGAATGGAATTGATTTTTATCAATACTTAGTGAAATTGTTGTCGGAACTTCCAAGTTTACCAATCCATCAACAGCCAGAGATATTAAATCGCTATTTGCCATGGTCGAAAACGATTCGTGAATCATGCTCAATGGAAAAATAGCCCTCAATCCGAAAAACTTGGGATTGACGGGCTATTCGTCATGTGTACCAGAAGGGTGCGCATTTTTTTATTTATCTCACATATTTCGGGCTTACGATACAACCAGCACCAAATATTATAGAGCCCTTTTTTATTTTGTAAAAAAAAACCTTCACATTCACATCCAAAACTCTCATACTAATCCTGGTTGTCTGAGAGGATTGTAGAGAGACATGGATGTGAATTTCCAATTTTGAATATATCAAAACAAAATTCTATTGCTGTTACTGATAGGTTAGTTAAAACTCCAGCACTTTTCGCAAATCATTGATATAAGATTGGCTGACAGGTAATTCAATTCCACTTTTTAGTTGAATGATAAAATTGGTTGTGATGTCTTTTGTAATATTTTTGATAAAGTAAATATTTAAAATATAGGAACGATGAATTCGAATGAAAAATTCTGGCAATCTTGATTCCAGCTCTTTGAGTGTAAAGTTAGTTTTAAATAGTTCATTATTAGCATAAAACCAAGTCCGTTTTTGCAAACTTTCAATATACGTAATTTCTTCTACAGGCACAGGTACCCATGTATCTTCCTGTTTTCCGGTTAAAAATCTATAAGGTTCTTTCTTTTCTGGAGTGTAGGTAGAAGGGAAAATAATGATAAGTGCCGCTATTTTTTGATCCAAATAAATAGGATAGCCTATAACGAAATATGGATAACCTAATATAGATGAATCAACGACGATATCGCTTTTCATTCGTGTTTGTATAACGCGAGCAGCAACACTTTCAGGATGAATTTTTTCATTTAGTGTTAAATGCATATGTTCAATACTTGGTGAGTAATGAATATAAGAATCTTCGCAAGCTAATGCAATGGATGCATTTTTCGGAATCCAATCTTTTAATATAGTATTAAATTGCTCCAACCCCTTATTTGAAATAACAACAGAATTGATCTCCACATGAACTTCCCCCTTTTGTAAAATTCAGAATCTTTAGTATTCATCCCCTAAAATAAACTTTTTATCTTGAAAATTTGGTATTTCGTCGCAAATTTATGCATTTTTATCTGGTCTGTTATATATTAGGTTTATAATAAATATACCTGTTATGAAACAGAATGTAAATTACTTTTCTAACAGAGTGTATTGAATTAAAGGGGAAGGTGTGAAGGAAATGTTAACACAGCAAGAAAGAAAAGAAAGAGTAGAAGCACTAAAAAAAGATTGGGCTGAAAATCCACGTTGGAAAGGAATCGAACGCCCATATACTGCTGAAGAAGTAGTAAAATTACAGGGGTCTGTAGTGGTTGAGCATACGTTGGCAAAACGTGGTGCAGCTAAACTTTGGAAACTTCTACATGAAGAAGAATTCATTAATGCATTAGGGGCATTGACTGGTAACCAAGCGGTACAACAAGTTAAAGCTGGTTTAAAAGCTATTTATCTATCAGGTTGGCAAGTAGCTGCTGATGCTAACTTGGCAGGTCATATGTATCCAGACCAATCATTATACCCTGCAAACTCAGTTCCTGCTGTAGTAAAACGAATCAACCAAGCATTACAACGTGCTGATCAAATAGAACATGCAGAAGGCCGCGACGATGATTTTGATTGGTTTGCACCAATCGTTGCCGATGCAGAAGCAGGATTCGGCGGTCCGCTTAACGTGTTTGAATTAGTAAAAGCAATGATTGAAGCGGGTGCTGCTGGAGTACACTTAGAAGACCAATTAGCTTCTGAGAAAAAATGTGGTCACTTAGGCGGTAAAGTATTACTTCCAACACAAAATGCTGTTCGCAACCTTATTGCTGCACGCTTAGCTGCAGACGTAATGGGTGTAGATACAATCTTAATTGCTAGAACTGACGCTGATGCTGCGGATATGGTAACTAGCGATATTGACCCACGCGATCATAAATTTATTACAGGTGAACGTACTCCTGAAGGATTCTTTAAAACAAGAGCAGGTATTGAACAAGCGATTGCTCGCGGTTTAGCTTATGCGCCATACGCTGACTTGATTTGGTGCGAAACATCTAAACCATCATTAGAAGAAGCTCGCATGTTTGCTGAAGGAATCCACTCTAAATTCCCTGGCAAAATGTTAGCTTACAACTGCTCACCATCTTTCAACTGGAAAGCTAATCTTTCAGACAAAGAGATTGCAGAATTCCAGCGTGAAATTGCGAAGATGGGTTACAAATTCCAATTCGTAACATTAGCAGGATTCCATACACTTAATAAATCTATGTTTGAATTGGCTGTTGAATATAAAGATCATGGTATGGCAGCTTATTCTAAACTACAACAAGCTGAATTTGATTTAGAGAAGAAAGGTTATACTGCTACAAGACACCAACGTGAAGTTGGTACAGGTTACTTTGACGAAGTATCAATGGTTATCTCTGGTGGTACTTCTTCAACAACTGCGATGGCAGGTTCAACAGAAGCTGAACAATTCGTATAATCTTATAATTCATAAATAGGTTTATAGAGAAGGGAATAAGGGAATTCCTAATCCCTTCTCCTTAAAATATATTTATACCAGATGAGACCAGAAAATGGTAATTTATTCAGTTGTAAAATCATTTATAGTATGTCGAAAACGCCAAGACAAAATAACGTATAACTAAATTTTTTCGAAGTCCTATGTTTCGGATTGCATTTTAGCGTCGGGATTATATGAAATCAAATAAGGGCTGCATCAATTTATGCATTGCAGCAACCAATCCAATGTATTCGCCATATAAGGGTATTCTAGAAAAGTGATGATGAATGGGGATTAAATTCACGGTCGTTTCGAAGTAATAACATAAGTAAAATTTTAACTTAGAACGAATTCAACAAATCGCTTACATTTTACACAAAGGGGATCGTTTTATATCTATCTATAGGTTGCCTCCTATATTGATAGTTTAATTGCTAAAGGGGTTATGTTAAGGAATATATATAGAAGGGGATGTTCACCTTACTTTGCTCGGAGAATTGGCAAGTAAGGTCTTTTTTTATGTCATATAAGAAGGAAAAAATCATTTAAACGAGAATCTATTTTTTAAAATTAAGTAAAAAGGAGAAAGAGTATATGCGAAATCAAGACATACTATTAGTTCCTGGTCCAACTCCGGTAGTCGATGAAATTTACGATGCGCTGGCGTTCGAAACAAGGGGGCATACGGATCCGCGCTTTGTTGAAGTTTATAAACATGCATTGCAACAAACAAAACAATTATTCCAAACGGATGGAGAAGTGTTTGTTATTGCAGGTTCAGGTACATTGGCGATGGAAATGGCGATTGTCAACACAGTTGGAAAAGGGGAACGTTTACTCGTTATCAGCCATGGTTATTTTGGAGACCGTTTCACACATTTAGCAAAAGCTTATGATATTCAAGTAGATGTATTGCAATCCGAATGGGGGAAACAAGTAGATCCTGCATTAGTGGAGGAAACATTAAAGAACAATTCCTATAAAGCTGTAACCATCACCCATGCAGATACATCTACAGGGGTAGTTTCAAATTTGGATGCTCTAGTTCCCATCATTAAACGGGCAGGAGCTCTCGTCATTTTGGATGGCGTTGTAGCAACTGCAGCGATTCAAGAAGATATGAGCAAAACTTATGGACATCCTGATTATAAATTGGATGTCGTGCTGACTGGTTCCCAAAAGGCAATTGGAATACCGCCGGGACTTGCTATTGTAGCCTTTAATCAAACGGCCTTAAAAGCGAGGGAACAATTGGAGCGCATTCCTGCATACTACTGTGATATTGAAAATTGGAAGCCTATTATGCAAGACCCGTCAAAATATTTTGCTACTCCGCCGGTGAACTTGATTTATGCATACAATGAGGCGTTAAAAATTGTTTTAAAAGAAGGAATGGAACAACGAGAAAAACGGCATATTGCTTACGGTCGGGGCATTCGGGCAGCCATGCGCACCTATGGCATGCGGCCGTTAGCAGATGAAGAAGTGGCAGCCCCTACATTAAGTTGTTTTATTTATCCGGAAGGCGTGGAGGATGCTGCTTTTCGGAATAAACTCGCATCCCGCGGAATCATCGTTGCAGGTTCACTTGCCCATCTAGCAGGGAAAGCATTCCGCATGGGCCATATGGGCAATACAACGCCGGAAATGCTGGAAAAGGCTATTCAGTCTATCGGAGAAGTGCTTCAAGAGTTAGGGCATGAAGCGGAAATTGAACAAGCAATGGAAGTTTTTCGGAAAGAAATGAATCAAGCAGTGATGAATTAGTAATTTAATATAAATAAAATAAAAAACTGAGGCTGGGACATAAACAAAAAATTATAGGGGTAGCTGAAAGAGTTTTGATAAAAAATTGATATAACGAAAAATTGATTGGAGTGACGGGGCAAGTTCCTGTCGCGCACGCTTAGTCGCAAAGCGGAGCAAGTTCAAGGAAGTAAATTCAAAGCTTTCCTGCGACGAGCCCTCTCGAGACCACGAGGAGCGAAGGAATGACTCAGAGGAGGGCCCGCAGAAAGGGTCCTCGGAACGGAAATCAATTTTTAATAACATATCAAAAAAACATCATTTTCTCTTTGGAGAAAGTGATGTTTTTTAGATTTGCCCCAGCCTCTTTTATGAATTTTATCGGGACGGAAAATGTAAATGAATTTATGAAAAGAGTATACTAGTATTATAGAATAATATGTTTTCAATAAGGAGAGCTTGCAGTGGAACGGCCGATTGTGATTATTCCGACGCTAAACCCCTTGCCAACTTTTGTTCAGTATATAAACGCTTTACAAGAGTTAGAGATTCAGCAAATTATTATCGTCAATGACGGCAGTGACTTGAAATATCAACCGATTTTTCAAGAACTCTCATCGGTCAATCAGTGCATTGTCATCAGCCATGAAGAAAATAAAGGAAAGGGCCGAGCGTTAAAGACAGGATTTGAATATGTATTAAAACATTTTCCAAAAACCCATTCAGTATTAACAGTAGGGGCTCATGGACAGCATACCATTGACGATGTCCGTCTGATTTTGCAAAACTTAAAAATATTTTCCAATGGGATTATATTAGGGGTTCGCAACTTCCGCTCTAAAGATTTATCCTTCATCAATACAATGGGACAACAGGCAGCTTCTTTGCTGTTCAAATTATTATTTCATCGGCGGATTTTGGATACTCAAACGGGTTTGCGCTCCATTCCAACAAAAGAATTGCCATGGCTCATGAAAGTGCCCGGTGAATCCTTTGATTATGATTTGAATATGCTGGTGGAAGCAATTAAACGAAAAATCCCCATTTATGAAATCCCAATTGGTCAAGTCAGAATAAAAAAGAATTCCATTATTCAATACGATGAAATTGTAAGCACTCAAAAAGTGATTCAGCAAATCTTTACAAACTTTACAAGGCATCATAAAAAAAATCATGAATGAAACTTTTACAACATAAAATCGTACATTTTTATAGTACTGCCAAAAGGGCTGCCAACTTTTAATTTTGGTAGTACTTCTTTTTATATTTTTGGCAATACTTGTAACAGGGAAACTTCTTCGGTGGAATAGGTGGTGAAAGGGATTGTTAAAGCGTTTGACTATTTTCATTATTCTTCTGATTATGATTAAACCGGCTTATGATTTTTCTAAAGAAATTTGGGATAAAGCGGTACAATGGATCAATGAGAATGAGATTGCCCAAAACATCGAAAATATTAGCATTTCCGATATAAAAGAATCAACAAAAGAAGCGATTCAAGGAACAAGCTCCACCATTTCCGCTTTACAAAATACCATTCATCTACCAGGAAAAGTGCAGTCGGTCGAGGAGTTAGCCGATGCATTTTTTTATCACTTCAGCCAGTGGGAGACAGATTTTGAAATACAGTATGCTGGCGATACAAGCAATATTGAAGAACTTATACAGCAGGCAGTGGAAGAGGCTTCTCAACGCGACCACTATATTTTAGGGCATTTAGGGGATCGGAAAGTGGCGTTGTCCTATGGAAAATCGAAAGCCTCCATCAAAGTGCATCAACAATATTTAACCAATGCCGCCTATGAACAGTATGTAGATGAACAAGTGGCAAGCATTTTGTCTCAGGTGAATGCCAATACGATGTCGGATTTTGAAAAGGTAAAGTTTGTAAATGATTACATCGTGAAAAATACAGTGTATAGCACTAATACAGTGTTAAGCCCTCATAGCGCCGCTGCAGTATTAAGAGAACATAAAGGCGTTTGCCAGGGCTATGCGCTCCTAGCTTTAAAAATGCTAAGGGAACTTGGAGTTGAAACATTATATGTAGTCGGTGAGGTGCATACGGGCCCCCATGCTTGGAATTTAGTAAAAGTGAACGGGGAATGGTACCATCTTGATGTAACTTGGAATGACCCAGTACCAGACCGTGGGAATGCAGTAAGATATCAATATTTCCTTGTTGATGATGCGACGATGAAAAAGGACCACCAATGGAAAGAAGGAAACTATCCAAAGGCAACTAGCAAAACATATGCGTTTATGGCGAAAATGGACCACGCTTATGAACAGGACGGTTATATGTATTACAGCAATGTGCAAGATAACCATCGATTATATCGGTTAAATTTATCCACTGGCGAAGATCAGCGACTAACAAAAAGCAGAGCCCAATATATTGTAGGGGATGGTGAATGGATTTACTTCAGCAATTATTCGAATGGCGCCTATCTTGCGAGAATCCGGACAGATGGCTCGGAAGAATCCATCATCTATCGGGAAAAAGTAAGCAATTTATTGGTGCAAGACGGATATTTAATTTTTGCAACAGACGACGGTTTGAAGAAGTTAGATCTTGGAACTTTTTAAGAAAAGAAAAAGGGGCTTCTTAATTAGCCCCAGTCACTAACGTACCGACCGACTTGATCGAAATTGAAAAACCATTACTATTTTAATGAACGGAGTGCCCTGTTGGCAATATAGTCTATTGGATTTTGATTGCATAAATCAAAAGAAATGTGAGGATATTGTTCCATCATATATTCTTTATATAGTTTTAATATAACCGGATTGTTTTTTAAAACCCCACCGTTTAAGTAAACGATAAAACCTTCGTGAATAGGTTCGATTTTGCGAAGCACTGCATCGGTCATTATGACTAATTCTTTTGCTGCATTGCAGGCAATGTCAATGGCGCGCTCGTCTCCTAGGGAAATTGCTTTGGAAAGAACAGTAGAAATTTTGGCGATTTGTGCGTTGGTATAGTTTGTTTGATATATCCAATCGTTCAGCTGTTCTATATGGTCGATTTGCAGCATCTCATACACTAAATCTTTGAGGACGGTCGGTTTTTGGAGACGGCCGTCTTCATATCGAAAAACCGTATTTAATATTTCCCTACCTATCCAGTAACCACTGCCTTCATCTCCGACACGATGCCCCCAGCCGCCGGTACGTTCAATTCGGCCCTTGCCGTCTGTAGCATAAGCTGTAGAACCTGTACCAGAGATGACGAGGGCGCCAGCGTCGTTTCCCGTTAATCCAATTAATGTAGACTGTACATCATTTTCCACAATGATGTGTTGAATGCGAAAGAGGGATTTTCGGCAACTTTGCTCAACGATTTGTTGAACGATTGTCTGCCCTTTTTTTGTGTCGATACCAGCAACGGCAAAGGCAGCAACGGCAATGTCTTGAATGCCTGTTGCTTCATATGCCTCATGAAGCAATTGGCTAAATGCTTTCTCCGCCTTTTCTATACCAATCGCTTGGTAGTTGGTGCTTGTTGAAGTTTTTTCAAAATAGATTTTTCCGCTAGCATCGCGCAATGATAAAGTCGTTTTTGTTGCTCCACCATCAACGGCTAAAATATAGGAATTCATTTTTTTCTTTGGCTCCATTCATCCAAATATTGTTGTAGACGTTTTTCGCTTTGTAAAATAGCATTCTTTTTATCTTCAATCCATTGGCTGAGGATGGATGTTTCTTCTTTGGCTTTTAATAATGATTCTGTCATTGTAGCGGGTGCAGGGCCACCAGGCAACTTGCGGACATGAACGAAATGGGTTGGTTTTAAAGATTGATAGAATAACTCTTTTGAAATGTTTAATGGTTTCCCTGTGAGTTCTTTGCATTTTTCATTGGCGAGTTCCCAAGTTAAATTTTCAATGGAATCCTGTTGGTGTTTAAGTAAAGTACGAATGGACTCGGAAATAATTTTATGAGACTGGCGGAAAGAAATTTTTTCAGTTATGACAAGCGTATCCGCTAATTGCGTGACATTGGCCAAACTTTTTTCAGCCCGCTCCAAAAGCTTCTCTTTATTCACATCCATTGTTACTACCAAACTGCCAAATAGTTTATAGATTCCCCGCAATTTCTCCATAGCGCGCCAAATATATGGCTGCATATCATCTTCCGTATCTACAATATCCCCAAACGGCGTATTATGAATCATTTGCAGCACGGTCGAAGCATCTCCTACAACGGATGATAGCAGAGAACGAGTATGCTCGATGGAAACGGGATTCCGTTTTTGCGGCATAATAGAGCTAATTTGAACATATGGACTGGCGAGGCTAATGGCATTAAATTCTTGCGTCGCCCACAGCAAGAAGTCTTGCGCGGTGCGGCCAAGGTTTAATGCGGCAAGCTGCACGACACTTGCCGCTTCTGCGATGTAGTCAGCTCCTGCCACTGCATCCCAAGCGTTTTCCACGATATCATCAAATGCAAGCAATTCCTGCATTCGCTCCCGATTAATGTTAAAACCTGTCGTCGTTAGTGCAGCCGCACCCATGCTGCTTCGATTTACTGTTTTATAAGCCTGCTGCATGCGCTGAAAGTCCCTTGTCAGCTGGTCAATGACGGCTTTTAAATAGTGGGCAAAAGTAGTTGGCTGGGCTTGTTGTGTATGGGTATAGCCAATCATAATGGTATTTACATGCTCTAATGCAAAGGTAATCAGGGAAGTTCTTAAAGTGACTAATTCTTCCATCAGCGCAAGCAATTTTTCGCGGATCGTCATTCGGTAAATGGCAATTCCCATATCGTTGCGGCTTCTTCCAATATGCAAATTTCCCGCAATATCCCCTGCGATTTCCATTAATTTGTATTCGATGCGGAAAAATAAATCCTCAAATTGCGGCTGATAATCCTGCTTTGAAAAATAATCTAAGTCAAGTTGGCTAATTGCAGTGCCGATTTTCTTCGCATCTTCTTTTGAGATGAGTTGTTGTTCTTCCAGCATTTTTAAATGGGCAATATGTAGTTGCACCATTGCTTTCAAGAAATGTTTCTTTGCTTCTTCATAGGCAGGCTGCAGCACGATTTCCCGGTAGCTATTGGAAGGAAATTGAGTACCTTCAGATTCATGGATGCGGCTTTTATATTCCTGGAACGTCACATTCATCGCCCCCAGTAAGCTTAAAAAATAAACTTCTCAGTTATGAAATTTTTTTCAAGTTCTTAATTTCCCTTTCAGAAAGAACTGTTGGCAGCGCTATTCCTATTAAGATGAGAACGATGCCGGCAACTTGCAGCCAAGAAAATGGTTCATTGAGCACCAAAACAGATGCGGAAACAGCTACAGGCAACTCCATCGCGCTTAAAATGGAAGCGAGACCGCCGCCAACTTTTGGCACTGCAATGGCAAGGAGAAAAATCGGCAATATCGTTCCAAAGAAACCGAGTGCTAAACCAAACTTCCAAAGTCCTTCTCTTATTAATATACCGTTCCATAGTATTTCTGGTGACAAGAAGATGCTGATGAAAATAAGAGCAAAAAAAGATGTATACAATGTTCTTTCAATGGTTGTAATGCCTTCGATGGTTCTTGAATTAATTTGCAGGAAGATGGCAAAGCTGACAGCGGAAGCAAAACCGTAAACCCAGCCTTGCCATTGAATGGTTGATAAATCCGCATTCAACACTCCAGCAGCAAGGAGTGTTCCAACAAAAAGAATAACAAGTGAAAACCATTCAGGACGGCTTGGCCATCTTTTTCGCAAGATGCAGTCAATGAACATGCCGATCCATGTAAATTGAAACAACAGGACAACGGCAAGGGAAGCAGGCAAATAATTTAAAGACTTCCCGTAGACGATTCCTGTTGTACTAGTAAAGATTCCGGCAAATAAAAGGATAATGAAATGTTTCTTTGTGATTGTTGGCAGTTTTCTTCTTCCAAAAATAAAAAGCAATAAAGCAAGAACAAATCCGATTGAATACTGGCTTGTAACCGCTTCGTCAGGTGTAAATCCATAGGTCATTGCCACTTTAATAATGGTTGAAAGAATGCCGTAGCTGCTGGCAGCAATGATAATAAGCAATGGGAAAAGAAAGTTGATTTTCATGTTGTTTAACCTACTTTTTATGAATGATTTAACATAAAGTATAGCAAATTTTGATAAAACCGGAAAAAAACATAGACTTTAGTTTGAAAATTAAATATAAAGAAAAGAATTTTCTATACAACCTGAAATATGGAATATAATAGAAGTTAATAAAATATAAGGAAAGGGGTGGAATCAAAAATGAAAAATTCTGAACGGTTTTTGTCTGCTTTCAATCGGATTACATTTACATTGCGAAAAATCATCAAGGTGAAAGAACACATGCCCTTTTATCGTTTAGTGGATTTGGCAAAAAAGAAAAGCCCTTTAGTTAAGAAATACGAGGATGATTTACGTTCCTTTGCCGATTTGCGGAATGCCATCGTGCATTATCGGGTATCTGAAAATTTTATTATTGCTGAGCCTCATATACAAGTGGTGGAGCGGATTGAATACATAGACCAGCTGTTGGCGCGCCCCAGTTTAGTAGGGCAAGTGTTTCGAAAAAATGTGGTGACTTTTCAAACAAACGATTCATTAAAAGAGGTACTGGACATTATTCAGGAGCGGAAATATACTCAATTTCCTGTTTATGAAGGAAGGGATTTCCAAGGTTTAATTACAACAGTGGGCATAACGAATTGGCTTGCAGATATTGCAAATCATAAAATTTTAGTTTACGAAATGCCAACGCTCCGGGATATTTTAAACTACGAAAAAAAGCGGGTTAACTACAGGTTTATCAGCCGCTACTTGACGGTTTATCATGCAAAGGAGATATACAAAGAAAGCGTCGAAAGAGGGAAGCGGTATGATGCCTTGCTCATAACTGAACATGGCAAGCCCCATCAAAAGCTAATCGGCATTATTACTCCGCTCGATTTAATGAAAGTGCATTAATTATACATAATGGAAAAGGTTTGTCCTGACCTTCATTTTTTGGACAAACCTTGTTTATCTATAAAAAGAGAAACATAGAGGGAGCCATCTTCAAGCACTTGGGCGAAAAAAACGTCTTCGATATTTTGGATATTTTTCTTTTTCAGTTTATTCATAAGCCAATCTTCCGTTAAGTTCAATTCGGAAAGGTTTTTCTTCACAATTTTCCCATCAGAAATCACTTCGGTTGGAAAGTAAGGTGATTTTGGATAATTCGCCTTAACGTCTTTCTTTGTAGCAGGATCATATTCAGGTTTTTTCATAACACTGAGCTCACCATTTGTTTCAAACACAGCGTAATGGACTTCCTCAAAGGAAAAGATGCCTTGTTCACGCAAAAGCATGGCCAATTCATCCACGTGGAGCCTCGCTTTTTTTAATCCATGTTGATTAATAACGCCATTCTGCATTAAAATCGTCGGGCGATCGTCGACAATGACGCGAAATTTTGTTGATTTGATCGAAATAAAACTCATGGCAATGGTTAGAATCGTCCAACAGGCTAACGCAATGATGCCGTCAAAAAATGGGGTATTTATTTGAGTGGTAATTTCGCCGGCAACGGAACCAATGGTGATTCCTGTAATGTAATGGAAGAAGGTTAATTGGCTTAATTGCTTTTTTCCGATGATTCTTGCCAATATTAAAATAATAACGAAAGTCAGGATGCTTCGAATCAGGATGTCCAAAAAATTTGCTTCCCAGAAGTTTTCCATAATTTAGAAGCCACTCCTTTCATCTCTCCTTTTAGCATGAACAAATGATGAAGGAGCTATGCATAAAAAAACAGAAGCACTCATTGGCTTCTGCTTAAAAGAAAAAGATTACACTAAATAATGTTTATATTCTTCAGGAATTTTTTCAGGTGTTGATACGAAATCTTCTTCTACCTTCAATTCAATCATTTTGTTGTTGTGTGAAAAGCGGAAAATGCCGTTATCAAAGTCCGTGCCGATTTCTTTAAAAAAAATCCCTTCTATATAGCGGCCTTTTGGGCAAGTAAATACGATTTTATATTGTTCGCCTGCTGGAACGATATAAGCCCGAACACCTTTTTCGTACATATCGATTTCTTCCTCTTCCGTTGGAGGGTTCACTGCGACAATATGAAAATCGACGAAAGGAATTTCTTTTAATAAAACATTCAAAAAAGAACCTTTTGTAATTTCTTCCCATCTGCTCTGGGCGCTTTGGCCGACGATTATTTGGGAAACGTTCAATTCTTTTGCTACCTCTGCAATAACTTTTTGGATTGGACGTTTTTCATTATCTTTTATAATGAATTTTTCCACTCCAAGTTCTTTAGACAATTCTGTCCATCGTTCAATATAACCTGACTTTTCAGCATCAAATTTGTCTACAGGTTTTGAATCAACGGTTAATATATATAATGGACAATTGAGCAAAGTGGCAAGCTTATATCCTCTTCGAATTAGCCTTTCACCGTTTAACCCATAGTAAACGCAAACTAAAATGCTTTCATCCGAACGCTTTTTAATATCATTCACCATATTTGCACCTCTTAAATTGTTATCCTCCCGAATTTTCAGTCAAAATTCATGAAATTCATGTTACTTTATTATATACTTAAAATGGTAGGTAAAGTTTTAATTTTTCTGTTTTATACATATTTAATAAAAAGTATGTTATTGACAAATTATTATGCAATGTAGTTTTCCGTTCGTCAAGTATATGAAATAGGTGAAAGGAGGAGAGGGGTTGTGACGGTTGACGTTTTTATTGTCCTTATCCCATTTATTTTTGCTATGCTAATACCTATATTTCATAGGTACATTCAGAAGAGGCATATCGGTTGGTTTGTAACAGCTGTTTCTCTCGTATTATTTATTTTATTAACTACATATATCCCTCGCATTTCCAATGGTGAAGTGATTACTTTCACCCATGAATGGATCCCCTCGTTAGGCATTAATTTCACTACTTATTTAGACGGTCTCAGTTTAGTTTTTAGTTTACTTATTACTGGGATTGGAAGCTTAGTTGGTTTATATTCAATTTTTTATTTATCGAAAAGCGAGCAGCTATACCACTTTTATTGCTACCTGCTATTGTTTATGGGAGCAATGTTGGGAGTCGTACTGTCAGATAACTTATTAGTATTATATGGATTTTGGGAATTAACAAGTGTTTCTTCATTTTTGTTAATCGCCTTTTGGCATCATCGGAAAGCTTCCCGGGCAGGGGCAAGGAAATCGATGCTCATTACGGTCGCCGGCGGAATCTCCATGCTTGCTGGGTTTTTAATGCTGTATGAGATGGCGGGTACGTTGAGCATTCGAGAGATTATTGAAAAGGTGGATTTGATTCAGGACAGCGCTTTATTTGTGCCTACCCTTGTATTGATTTTATTAGGGGCTTTTACAAAGTCTGCCCAATTTCCGTTTTATATTTGGCTGCCTGATGCGATGGAAGCTCCCACGCCTGTCAGTGCCTATTTGCATTCCGCTACGATGGTTAAAGCAGGAATCTATTTGGTCGCAAGGTTTACACCGATTTTTGGCAGCGAGGCAATATGGTTCTGGTTAGTGACAGGAGTTGGTTTATTTACATTGTTTTGGGGTTCCTTTAATGCTGTGAAGCAAGTGGACTTAAAAGCATTGCTTGCCTTTTCTACAGTCAGCCAATTAGGCCTCATTATGAGTTTATTGGGAATGGGTTCTGTAGCCATCTATTTAGGTTATTCTGCTGAAACGATGATTTATACACAAGCAGCCTTTGCCGCCATCTTCCATTTAATTAACCACTCTACCTTTAAAGGTGCCCTATTTATGATGGTCGGAATCATTGACCATGAATTGGGGACGCGGGATATTCGCAGACTTGGCGGACTGATGTCGTTTATGCCATTAACCTTTACGATTGCCTTAATCGGCAGTTTGTCGATGGCAGGTCTTCCGCCGTTCAATGGCTTTTTAAGCAAAGAAATGTTCTTTGCTGCAACCCTTCATATTCATGATGCAAGCGTTTTTTCTCTTGACTATATCGGCATTTTAATTCCAATTATCGCATGGGTGGCAAGTGTTTTTACTTTTATCTACTGCTTAATCATTGTTGGAAAAACGTTCTTTGGGGATGTGAAATCCCATTTATTAGACAAACATCCTCATGAAGCGCCGATTGGAATGCTGATTTCCCCTTATATTCTCATTGTTTTAGTTGTTGGAATTTTCTTTTTCCCTAATTTGCTAGGCCAATATATTTTAAGACCGGCCATGGCAAGCATCTATCCATCATTCTCCTCAATAGAGGAATTAACGCCAACCATTCATGCTTGGCATGGGTTTAGCCCTGAATTATGGATGACGATTTTTGTCATCATTGCGGGGATTTTGCTATACCGTTTGTTGAAATATTGGAAGCAGATTTATCGTGTGTTTCCCCAAAAATTCTCATTGAACACACTTTTTAATAATGGAATTACGTTAAGCGAGTCGCTGTCGCATCGCTTTACAATCCGATATATGACTGGAAATTTAACAGATTATTTCGTCTATATTTTTCTAGTATTTTTAATCATTGTCGGCGGGTATTTTCTATATGCAGATGTATTTTCGTGGAGCCCTATCCAGCATGAAATGTTGGAGGTATTTGAAATTGTATTAATTTTGATTGCCATCGTTTCTGCCGTTGGAATTTTGTTTGCTAAATCCCGCATTACAATTGTATTTCTCAGCAGCGTTCTAGGCTATTCGGTTGCCTTTTTCTTCATCGTTTTTCGAGCTCCGGATTTGGCATTAACGCAGCTTGTTGTGGAATCTGTTTCAACGGTACTATTTCTGATTTGTTTTAGACATTTGCCTGAAATAAAGAAAGAGCTGGAACCGAAATCCAAGAAGATCCGAAATCTATTTATCTCTTTAACCATGGGGGCAACGGTAACCTTTGTAGGTTTTGCCGTTCTATATTACGAGAAGTTTATGACGATTTCTAATTACTTTAATGATTCCTATGAGTTGGCTGGCGGGAAAAACATCGTGAATACCATTTTAGGAGATTTCCGCGCTTTCGATACAATGCTTGAAGTAGTTGTATTGTTTATTGCAGGTTTAGGTGTTTATACCCTCATTAAGCTGAAAGCAAAAGGAGGGGGAACGGATGCGAATTAATGATGTGATTTTGCGGACGGTTGTCAAAGTAGTTGTTTTCATTATCCTCACTCTTGGTGTATCGCTGTTTTTCTCAGGACACCATGCGCCAGGGGGCGGATTTATTGGAGGGCTTGTTCTCGCTTCCGGGATTATTCTTCTTTATATCACATACGATATTGAAACCGTTCAGAGAAAAATGCCTGTTGATTTTAAGAAAGTGGCTGCCCTTGGGGTGCTTATTGCAGTAGGAACAGGGCTTCTATCCATCTATTTCAATTTCCCGTTTTTGTCCCATACGGATGGCTATTACCAGTTTCCGTTTATAGGGGAAAAACATTTAACGACGGTTACCTTGTTTGAAGCGGGAGTTGCGTTAACGGTCATTGGCACAATTGTCACTATGATTTTAAGTATAAGTGAGGATGAGTAGTTTATGGAGCAAGTGATGATGATTCTCATTGGAATACTCGTTTCAGTGGCAACCTATTTGATTCTTTCAAGAAACATGATACGCGTCATTATTGGCACGGCTGTATTATCCCATGCGGTGAATTTATTGATTATAACGGTAGGGGGATTAAAAACAGGGAATGTGCCTTTACTTGGACATGGGGTAGAGCCTTTTACCGATGCGTTGCCTCAAGCCTTAGTTTTAACGGCGATTGTCATCAGCTTTGCAACGACTGCTTTTTTGCTTGTGTTAGCATACTACACTTATAAAACGAATGGTTCTGATGATTTTAAAGAATTGAGAGGAATGACAGATGAATAACATTATTGTATTGCCACTGGTTATTCCAATTTTTACAGCAGTTGTCTTGGTGTTTTTGGGTAATCATATTGTTGTGCAAAGGATTATCTCCATTATCACAATGCTTGCAGTTAGCATCATTTCCTTTGTATTGTTGGAACTTGTACAAAGGGAAGGAATTTTAAAAATAGCCTTTGGAGATTGGGAAGTTCCTTTTGGCATTTTGTTTGTTGCTGATACTTTCTCTGTGTTAATGGTGCTCACAGCAAGCATTGTAACCATGTTATGTTTGTTTTACGCCTTTTCTACAATTGAGAAACGGCATGAAAATATGTACTTTTATTCATTTGTTTTACTCTTAGTAGCCGGTGTCAATGGCGCCTTCTTAACAGGAGATATTTTTAACTTATTCGTTTGTTTTGAAGTAATGTTAATGTCTTCTTATGTGTTGGTGGCATTGGGCGGAGAAAAGGTTCAACTGCGGGAATCTATCAAATATGTGCTAATTAATGTAGTAGGTTCGTCTATTTTTTTGATTGCTCTAGCCTATTTATATGGAACGGTAAAAACATTGAACATGGCCCACATTGCAGAGAGGGTTGCTGAAGTTGGGCAAGATCCCATGTTAACGACGGTTTCCCTCGTTTTATTGCTTGTTTTCAGTTTGAAGGCGGGTTTAGTACTCTTCTTCTGGCTGCCCGGTTCTTATGTGGTTCCTCCTGCGGCAGTACAAGCGTTGTTTGCAGCCCTTCTTACAAAAGTTGGGGTTTATGCATTGATTCGCACGTTCACATTGATGTTCCCACATCGTCCAGAAGTAACCCATACAATTATCGGCGTTTTTGCCGGTTTAACGATCATTTTAGGATGTTTAGGGGCATTATCATCCCGAAATGTATTACGAATTGCAGCATATAACATTGTGATTGCTGTGGGTTTCATTTTAATTGGGCTAGCCGTTGGTACGGAGATTGCGTTGGCAGGGGCTGTATTTTACTTAGTCCATGACATGGTGGCGAAAGCGTTGTTGTTCCTGTTAGTTGGGATGATGCTCTATTTAACCGGAGAGAAATTGATTGACTATATGAGTGGGCTTATCCGAAATTATCCTTTGTTTGGATGGATTTATTTCTTGGCGATGCTGGCATTGGTCGGCATTCCTCCACTAAGCGGTTTTGTAGGGAAAGTGCTGATTGGCAAAGGGGCTATTGAGGCAGGTTCTTACATATTATTATTCCTTGGATTTGCTTCTAGTTTAGTAGTACTCTTTTCTTTATTAAAAATTTTCCTAAGCTCCTTCTTTGGGGAAACGATTATTACCAATGAAGACAAGAAGCCGTTTCCAGCTGCTTCGATGGCATCGCTTGTTGCCTTTTCCTTTTGCATTGCTGGAATTGGTATTGGAGCTGAAAAGTTATTAGTGTATGTACTAGATGCGGCCAATACGCTTGTTGATCCATCAGTCTATATTAATGCTGTTTTAAGGGAAAGTTAGGGGGTGTAGTGGTGTTTTTTGCTCAATTTATATTAAATTTATTGATTGCCCTGCTTTGGCTGCTTTTAAAAGATGAGCCTACACCTACCCTTGCCACTTTTAACACTGGATTTATCGTAGGTACTTTCATCCTTTATGTGATGCATCGATATTTTGGCACCCAGTTTTATCTAATTCGAGCAATGAAAATTTTTAAACTTATCATTGTCTTCTTCCGAGAGTTGATTGTTTCCGGTTTTGTTGTCATGAAACAAGTGTTGACGCCAAATTTGAAGATTACACCAGGAATTTTTAAGTATGAAACGATTTTAAAGAAAGATTGGGAGGTAACAGCTCTTTCGCTGTTATTAACATTGACGCCCGGTTCCGTCGTGATGGAAGTATCGGAATCGGGAAATGAGTTATATATTCATGCAATGGATATTGGACAGAAGGAAGATTTAATTCGTTCGTTGGGACGATTTGAAACGTTGATATTGGAGGTGTCCCGTGATTGATTGATATTATATTGCTCATTTCTTTAACGTTGTTTATGGTTGCCAATGCAATGCATTTAGTCCGGGTGATTAAAGGCCCTTCAATGCCAGACAGAGCTATAGCATTTGATATAATTGGCATCAATTTAATTTCTTCGATGGCGATCATCTCCATTTTATTAAAAACGACAGCTTTTTTAGAAGCGATCTTAATCATCGGGATTTTATCCTTTATTGGAACCATTGCCTTTTCCAAATATATCGAAAGGGGAGTTATTATTGAACGCAAGTCAGATTATTGAGTGGATTTGCGCCCTTATTATTCTGATGGGGTCCATTATTAGCGTCATTAGCGCCTTTGGAATGCTGCGTTTGCCTGATGTATATACCAGGGCTCATGCGATTGCAAAAAGCGCAACGTTAGGGGTTCTATTTTGTCTTATCGCTTCATTCTTTTATATATGGGTGCAAGATGGATATTTTAGCGTTCGATTAATCTTAGGGATTCTATTTGTATTTATCACTTCTCCTGTAGCTACCCATCTCATCATCCGAGCTGCCTATCGCTCAGGCGTACCATTAGCGGAAGGCTCCGGCGAAGATGAATTAAAGCCGATATTGTTTGGCGATAAAGATGCAGAGCGAGCAAATAATAACTTGAATGTCTAATGGGAAATCAATAATATATTGAATGAACATTTCGTGAATACAGAATAGAATTGAGCGGACGATATTGAAAAAGTTACTGAAACTACTATTGTTGATGATTGCTCTCTATGTATTTTTATACGCCAATAATCATTGGATCGTGATGACAGAAAGAATTTATGAATCTGAAAAAATACCGGAATCCTTTGATGGCTTTCGAATCACCCAAGTGTCTGACTTGCATGATGCTTTGTTTGGCGAAAATCAGGACAAACTGATTAAAAAAGTGAAAAAGACAAATCCTGATGCGATTTTTATTACAGGTGATTTAATTGACAGCAATCGTTATCATTTGGACCAAAGTTTAATGGCGGTTCGTGAATTTGTAAAAATTGCGGATGTCTATTACGTTTTGGGCAACCATGAAGTCGCCATCAATCAAGTTTCGAAAATTTATGAGGCTCTTGAAAAACTGGGCGTGTATATTTTGCCGAACGCAGCTGTATGGATTGAACGGAATGGGGAAAGAATAGCCGTTGCCGGTATCGAAGATCCATTAAATGGCGTTGATACAGAAAGAATGCTGGACATGGCTTTAGCCAATGTTCCGAAAGATGCATTTACCGTACTGCTTGCCCATCGCCCAGAAAAGTTTGATATATACGTGAAAAATGAAATTGATTTCGTCTTTACCGGTCATGCCCATGGTGGACAGGTTCGGATTCCTTTTGTAGGGGGAATCATTGCACCGGGACAAGGATTTTTCCCTAAATATACAGCAGGGTTTTACGAAGAGAATCACACGACGATGAATGTCAGCAGAGGTTTGGGCAATAGCATGGCCCCTTTCCGAATTTTTAACTTCCCTGAAATTGTAGTGGTGGAGTTGAAGACGAAATAACGATAATGGGTGAAAAGGGGGCGTCTGAAAAGACATTTTGAGACGCCTCCTTTATATTTTTTATTTGCCCAAGCCAGTTTTTTTATTAAGATTGTAATTAGATTTTCCCATGGAATTTAGCAAAGGAGATTATACGGATGAATATTATCAATTTTAAGATGGAAGAATTGGTGGATCCGACAGGGATTATTCAAGGGAAACGGTATGAATTTTTGGTGGATGTAGAAGTGGATGAAGAGGATGAACTTTATTCAGAAGCAGGTACGCAAATCCGGCTGCTTATAGGAGATGAAGGGGAAGGTCCGTTTATTATCAACTATTTCATTATGGATAAAAAAGATGAACATTATATTGAACTGGCGCTAGAGGAAGAAGAGGAACAATATCTTTTAGCTTTCTGTAAGGAACAATTAGAAAGTGAAGAGTAGCGAAGTAGTATTTCCTATAGCTGATAAGTTATGAAATATCATCCAAAAGGATTTTGGGTGATATTTTTTTAATAAATTAAAGAAATTGTATGATTATGATTGAACTTTTCTTCCAAAATCTTTAATCTAATAATTTCTTACGTTCTTGAGACATATATAGTATAATAGGTTCACAAAATATTCAGATTATTTTAAAATATTAGTATAATAAATTGAGTTATAACTATTATAAAGAAGGATTTTGCTGCGAAAATGTTTGTTCGTAAAGGGGATGGAGAGAGTGACGATACTGAAAGATTTAAAAATTTTAGATTTCTCATCAATGCTTCCAGGGGTTTTTGCAACAATGATGTTTGCTGATTTCGGCGCGGATGTCATTCATGTGGAATCCACAAGAAGAGTGGATTTGATGCGCATTATGCCTCCGTATGATGAAAATAAAGAATCCTATGTGCATCAACATTTAAATCGTTCCAAAAAATCAATTAAATTGAACTTAAAGACAAAAGAAGCGGTGGAGATTGTAAAAAAATTAATTCAGGAATATGACATTGTTGTTGAAGGATTTCGCCCGGGAGTGATGGAACGCCTAGGTCTCGATTATGAGTCGCTGAAAAAGGTTAATCCAAAAATTATTTATTGTTCCATTACAGGATATGGACAAACAGGACCGTACCGCAACCGTCCAGGGCATGATAATAACTATTTATCCATTTCAGGCATTCTTGACTATTCCCGCCACAAAGGCAAAAAACCGGTTTCCATGGGGGTGCAAATTGCAGATATAGCTGGGGGCACATTGCATGCAGCAATTGGTATTCTTGCATCTGCACTGCATCGGGAAAAAACCGGGGAAGGAAAATATATTGATATTTCCATGACCGATGCGGTATTTACGATGAATGCGTTGTATGGAACCGCTTATTTAGGTACAGGGGAATTGCCAAAGCCGGAAGAAGAAATTTTAAATGGCGGCACGTTTTATGATTACTACGAAACGAAGGATGGCCGATATTTCTCCGTCGGCAGTTTAGAGCCCCATTTCCGCAAACTATTATGTGAGGCGTTGGATATTCCTGAATTAATTCAAAGCACTTTTAATGATTCTACGTATACGCAAAAACGGTTTAAAGAAGCGGTAAAAGACGCATTCTTGACAAAAACGTTTGATGAATGGCTGGAAGTGTTTAATGAAGATTTTGAAGGCTGTGTGGAGCCGGTTCTTAACTTTGAAGAAGCTTGCAATCATCCTCAAATTCGCGCACGCCAGATGATTGTAGATGTGCCTAAAGAAGACGGCACAACCCAAAAACAAATCGGCACAGCCATTAAATTTGAAGGGGTGGAACCAACTTATAAATTTGTCGGCGCCAAAGTGGGAGAACATACAGATGACATTTTGAAATCTCTTGGCTATTCCGATGACGAAATTAAATCTTTCCATGAAAATGGTGTGCTTGAATAAAAAATGTCCCAAAGGTAATGACTAATTACTTTTGGGACGTTTTCTTTTCCATAAAGCTTACGACAAAATCCCGCAAGTCTTCAAAGTCCTCTTGAAGCATTAAATATTTTTTATAAATGCTCATCAACTGCTCAAAAAGTTCAAATTGTTCTGTAGCAAAAAAAGTTTTCAACAGGTTGCATACATGGGTGGAAGTCATACGGGCAATTGGATAGAGGGGACTTTCTGCTTCTTTATATTGCTCCAGCCATTTTTCAATGGATTGCATAACGTGTTGATGGGATTGATCGACGATGTAGGCAATATTTCGCTGCACGGCTGCTTCAATTTTCAAAAGCAAATCTTTATTGAATGCCTCTGTATTTAAACATTCATAAATGCTTGTACAGGAAGCGATTTCGTATTCCTTCAATAATTGCAGCACATCTCCATATTGACCTTTCTTGACAAGGGCATCAATCACAATAAAGAAGATTTGTTCCAGATAGTTCTGGTCATACCGTTTGACTAAAGATTCCGGTTCCGGTTTTAAATTCGGCAGCACTTTTCCATAATCAATCAATAATTCAATGGAATGATTAATTAAACGGTCATTCGTAATTAAATACTTGCCATATGCAATCGTTTTTTCCGTATCTCCATGTTTTGCACCATCCACCGCCAAAATATAAGATAATAGCGTTTCTTCTTTCTCTGTCAACGCCCACTCTCCGGCTTCCCATGTTTTGACCACTTCTGCAATCAGTTTGTGGATTTTTTTATAATGGCGTTTTCCCCCTATGAAATGAAGGGAGATATTTAATAAATGAAATTCTTTAAGCACATAAGAACGTGGGTTTTTATAATCAATTTTTTGAATGAAGTGATTCATCGTTGAAATGACTTGGCTTTGGGTCATAAATGATTGTATGTATTGTTTAAATTGGTTGATTAAATCAAGAGGATTTTGAATTGTATGTAATGGCGCCTGCAAAAAAACAGAGTAAATTTTTTTAGCATACAAATAACGCCAAAAATCAATTTTATGATTATACAGAATATGTATAAGATATTTTTTTCCGATTTTATAGAAATAGATTTCGTTTAATTTTGAAATGGATTTAGAGTATTCGGTTTTTTTTCCAAAAACCAGTTCGATAAAATGGGAAAAGTTGAATACATTTTTCATTAAAGCATGTTCAAAAATAATGTTTTTGCTCGTTGCGGAAGAGAAGAAGGCATCCAGTTTACTTTGCACATTGTTTAGATCAATGTTCGATGAACGAAACATTTCCAGGGTAAATAAATCGAGTTTTCCCCAGTGCTGTTTAATGGATTGAAAAAGGACATTAGCTGCTTCTGATTTTTTGAGAATAATTTGGTCAAGGGGAAGGATGCTGCCAAAAATCTCTTCATCTTCATCATAACCGCCGAATTGTTGAAGAGCTTTTTCAAAAGAATCTCCTATTTGTCCTTTCGTTTGCAGAAAGAGTTGTTCATCGAATTTGATCATTCTTCGCTTCCCCCTAAAGTCACTTCATTAGATAATTCCAAAATGAGGTACTATTTCTAAATTAAACTGTTCAAGGAAGAAATGTAAAGACTTTAATTGGATTTTTCCTTTTTGATGGATTCTTTAGTATAATGTAATATTATCCTTTATCAATCTAATAGAGCATTCATTATTTTAAGAGAGGTCGCAAATATGCAATACCTATCGATGATATTTTTCCAAATCGTAGCGCCGATTCTTGTTCTTCTTGTAGTAGGAGCTATCTTACAAAAGAAATTTCATTTTAACTTAAAAGCGTTGTCTCAGCTTGTTACATACTGTTTCATGCCAGCAGCGGTGTTTGTCAATATATATGAAACGTCTATCAGCATGTCAGTACTTGCCCAAGTGGCAGGTTTTATTGTTTTATTTATTGGCAGTCAAATGATGATGAGTCATTATGTGGCGAAACTGCTTGGGCTTAATCGTTCTGAATCTGCAGTGTTTAAAAATAGTATCGTGCTCATTAACTCCGGGAACTATGGCATTCCGGTGGCGCAAATGGTGTTTGCCCAGCAGCCCATTGGCGTTGCCATTCAAGTGATTCTCGTAATCTTTCAAAATATGACGACTTATACTTACGGGTTGTACAATTTAATCTCTGCAACCAAATCGGGATTAGAAATTGTAAAAGACTTTTTAAAGATGCCGATTGTCCATGCATTGACGCTTGGCATCATTTTAAATGTAGCAGACTTTGAAATTCCGCAAACCTTCCGAATTCCATTAGACCATGTGGCGGATGGGTTTGTTGCCGTTGCGTTAATTACTCTCGGAGCGCAGTTGTCTCAGCTTGAAATGCGCACAATGCTCAATAAAACCATTATTACAAGCTGTTTTATGCGCCTCGTGGTAGGGCCAGCCATTGCGCTTCTAGTTATTTATCTTCTTGGCATCGATGGCGTTGTGGCCAAATCTTTATTAATTGCAAGCTCCTTTCCAACTTCCCGCAACAGTTCCAGCCTTGCTTTGGAATATGATGTGGAGTCTAACACAGCAGCTCAAACCGTATTATTCTCAACCATTGTCAGCTGCATTACTGTGACCATTGTAATTTATTTATCGAATCTACTTTTTGGGTAAGTGAAGGTTAAATAAAAGTTCAAAAACTGTTTCGCTATTAAGTGTAAACATTTGTAAACTAATAGTATAGAAAAAAAAAAGGATGTGAGCTGCTATGAAAGAAAAGCAACCTCAAAATCGTTCTCTAACATACTATTTTTTTATCTTAATGGCGATTGTGTTATTAAATGCCCTCATTTTTCCGGGCATTCAGAAGCAAAAAGTAGAAGAAGTGGACTATGGCTCTTTCCTTCAAATGGTTGAAGACGGGAAAGTGAAAAACGTAACGATTCAAGATGATGCCATTACATTCACGGAAAAAGACAATAAAGATGTCATTTATAAAACAGGTGTGGTTGAAGATGCAAAATTAGTGGACCGGCTATATGAAGCCAATGTACCGTTTACAAAAACCATTCCAAATGAATTTTCGCCTTTAATTCGATTCATTTTATTATGGATTGTTCCATTTTTGATTATTTTGCTCCTTGGAAGTTTCTTAACACGGGGACTTCGCCAATCGAGGGCGGATGTATTAACCTTTGGTAAATCCAATGCAAAAATCTATGTGGAATCTGAAACAGGAAAAAGTTTTAATGATGTAGCAGGGCAAGATGAGGCAAAAGAAGCCTTAAAAGAAATTGTAGACTTTTTGCATAATCCTGAAAAATACCGGCAAGTGGGAGCAAAACTTCCAAAAGGGGTTTTGTTGGTTGGACCTCCAGGAACGGGGAAAACATTGATTGCCAAAGCGGTTGCTGGGGAAGCGAAAGTGCCGTTCTTTACCATTTCCGGTTCCGAGTTTGTTGAAATGTTTGTGGGAATGGGGGCTGCTCGCGTCCGTGATTTGTTTAAGCAAGCCCAAGAAAAAGCGCCATGCATTGTGTTTATTGATGAAATTGATGCTATCGGGAAAAAACGGGGCGTTAATTTAACCCAAGGAAATGATGAACGGGAACAAACTTTAAATCAATTGTTATATGAAATGGATGGTTTTGATTCGAGCAAAGGCGTGGTGATTTTAGCAGCAACGAACCGTCCTGAAGTGTTGGACCAAGCCCTTTTGCGTCCTGGAAGATTCGACCGGCGCATTCCCCTTGAACTGCCTGATTTAAATGGAAGGGAAGCCATCTTAAATGTTCATTTGAAAAAGGTGGCCAAAGACGACAATATTGATGTTGCGGCTATTGCCAAAGCAACACCGGGGGCATCAGGAGCTGATCTTGCAAATATCGTCAACGAAGCCGCTTTAAGAGCAGTGAGAATGGGACGTACGAAAGTCATTCAAGAAGACCTTGAAGAAGCAGTGGAAATCACCATTGCAGGATATAGACGAAAAAGTAAAATTCTGTCTCCGCAAGAGAAGAAAATTGTGGCTTACCACGAAATTGGACATGCCATTGTTGCAGCGAAACAGTCACATTCTGCTCCGGTGCAAAAAATCACCATTATTCCGCGCACTTCTGGAGCTTTAGGCTATACAATGCAAGTGGAAGAAGAAGAACGTTATTTGCTTTCAAAAGAAGAGCTTTTTAACAAAATTGTGACATTGACTGGCGGAAGAACGGCGGAAGAAATTGTTTTCCAATCTGTTACTTCAGGTGCTGCCAACGATATTGAACAAGCGACAAAATTGGCGAGGGCGATGGTGACCCGCTATGGCATGAGCGAGCATTTTGGCATGATGGGACTTGAAACAGTGTCCAATGTATATTTAGGCGGGGATAGTTCCCTCATCTGTTCCGATGAAACGGCAGCCAAAATCGATGAAGAAGTGCAAAACATTATAGAAAGTGCCCATGAAAAAGCGCGCCAAATTCTTACAGAAAACATCGACAAGCTTCACGAATTAGCTGCGTATTTGCTAGAAAAAGAAACAATCAGCGGCGAAGAATTCATGAGCATTTTAGAAAATGAATCCGTGGTTAGCCAATAAATATATAAAAAGGCTGGGACATAAACCAAAAATTATAGCGGTAGCTGAAAGAGTTTTGATAAAAAATTGATTGGAGTGACGGGGCGAGTTCCTGTCGCGCACGCTTAGTCGCAAAGCGGAGCAAGTTCAAAGAAGTAAATTCAAAGCTTTCCTGCGACGAGCCCTCTCGAGACCACGAGGAGCGAAGGGATGACTCAGAGGAGAGTCTAGCCGGGCCCGCGGAAAGCGTCCCCAGAACGGAAATCAATTTTTAATAACATATCAAAAAATCATCATTTTCTCTTTGGAGAAAATGATGATTTTTTAGATTGTCCAAACCTCTTTTTCTTTATATTTAATTTAAAGATAGCAGAAATAGTGAAAAGAAAAAACCTGCTTTACCATATGAAAGGCAAAGCAGGTTTTGAGTATCAATAAATAGTAGATGTGTAAGCGATTAAGAATAGGTTCTTGGAACAGCCAAGTCAATTTTATTTAACATATGGGTTTGATAAATCCATACCGTCTAATGATAAACCTAAAGCTTTGGCAACACCTTCACCATAAGCAGGATCTGCTAAGTAGCAGTGCAAGATGTGGCGGCGTTTAATAAATTCTTCAACCCCTTCCATATTGCGGGCAGTGTTTTCGAATAGGCGTTGTTGTTCTTCAGCCGTCATTAAACGGAACAGTTTACCAGGTTGTTCAAAGTAGTTGTTGTCGTCTTCTCGGAAGTCATAAATATCTGCATCGCCTTCAAGCGCTAATGGCGGCTCTTTTAAATCTAGGTTATGCTGCCATTCGCCGTAGCTATTTGGTTCATAGCTTAATGTACTTCCTAAGTTGCCATCGAAACGCATTGCTCCATCGCGGTGGAATGAGCGGAATGGACATTTAGGTGCATTAATTGGTAGCAAATAATGGTTTACACCTAAGCGGTAACGTTGCGCGTCCGCATATGCGAAAATACGGGCTTGAAGCATGCGGTCTGGCGAATAGCCGATGCCAGGCACGATGTTGGATGGCGAGAATGCAGCTTGTTCTACTTCTGCAAAGTAGTTATCAGGGTTTTTATTAAGTTCGATTTCACCAACTTCAATAAGTGGGAAGTCTTTTTTATACCATACTTTTGTTAAGTCAAATGGGTTATATGGCATTTCTTTTGCTTGTTCTTCTGTCATCACTTGGATGTACATTTTCCATTTTGGATAGTCGCCGTTTTCAATGGCGTTATAAAGATCGCGTTGGTGTGAATCTGGGTCTTTACCTCTTACTTCAGCTGCTTCTTGGTCTGTTAAGTTTTTAATGCCTTGTTGTGTAATGAAGTGGAATTTCACCCACACACGTTCGTTATCTTCGTTAATAAAGCTGTACGTATGTGAACCGAAACCGTGCATATGACGGTAGCTTGCTGGAATGCCTCGGTCAGACATTGTAATGGTAATTTGGTGCAATGCTTCAGGAAGCAATGTCCAGAAATCCCAGTTGCTATTTGGATTGTGCATATTTGTACGTGGATCGCGTTTTACCACGTGGTTCAAGTCTGTGAAGTGCAATGGATCACGGAAGAAGAATACAGGTGTGTTGTTGCCGACTAAGTCCCAGTTTCCTTCTTCTGTATAGAATTTAATGGCAAATCCGCGAATATCGCGAACTGCATCCGCATAGCCTCGTTCACCAGCTACTGTTGAGAAACGGATGAATAGCGGAGTCTTTTTCCCAACTTGTGAGAACATTTTGGCTTTCGTATATTTTGTAATGTCATTCGTCACTGTAAATACACCGTGTGCTCCGGAACCTTTAGCGTGCATGCGTCGTTCTGGAATCACTTCGCGGTTGAAGTTTGCAAGTTTTTCTATTAACCATACGTCTTGTAATAAAACCGGACCTCTTTTGCCAGCTGTCATGGAATCGTGATTGCTGATTACTGGAGCACCGTTTGCTTTTGTAAATTGTTGGCGTTTATTAAGATTGTTTGTCATCTTTTAACCCTCCTCATTTGTTCTTGCTTGATTCATAATATAACATGTATAAATTAAAATGTCTACTAAATTAGAATTATTATTTTTAAGAATTTTTTACAAAAATATTAATATCTTTTTTAGATTGAAGAATTCTTGAAATTTTCTTTGAAAGTGTGTGAAATCAATCGTCCATTACGAATATTTCCATAGTGCTAATCTTTTTTAGAAGAAGATAATTGAAAATTTAGTAATATAAATGATAATAAAATAGGGTGTCATCAATAAGATGAACACCCATTATTTGGAATCTAAAATAATTTCAATTAATTCATCCCGGTCGATTAAGTATACATCGTTGGATTCCGCAAGTTTTTGTGCTTGTTTTGTAAAGTAGCTGTTTGTCACAACCCATGCTTCTGTCGCATCATACATTTTTAAAGCTCCTATTACTTCTTGAACGGCTTTGACGCCTACTGTACCGGAATACCTTTTCGCCTGTACGGCAATCGTATTTTCCCGATCTTCTAAAATCAGGTCGGCTCCATAATCGCCGGAAGTTTTTGTATAACGTACTTTAAAGCCTCGTTTTTTAAAAAGCATGCCTAAGTATTCTTCAAATTCTTCTCCTGTCATTTCATCTATTTGTTTTATACCCGCTTTTCTCAACTGTAAAACCCGTCTCATTTTCCACCATATTTTAATCATAAGGAAAGAAAGTATAAAAACCCCTAAAGTGATCAACATACCTTCCAAAGTTCTCGTATAGTACCAGCCAAAATAAGCGACAATGATAAGAAGAAGCCGGAATAAATTACGGCTGAATTTCTTTTTCTTTTTCGTTTTTTTTGCCAATTCCTTTAACCCCTTACTATACTAGTTCAACACTTATAGTATCATAAAAAGGGTACGTATGTTTGTTTTAGTTAGATATAGCGTTCTTTTGCACTGATGAAAGAAAAAACAAATAAAATAAGAGAAGTTGCGATAAAAATCATGTTTGGCACCGCCCAGCTGCCTGTTAATTCTTGAATGAAACCAAAAAGTACAGGGCCGACTGCGGAAATTAAATAGCCGAAAGATTGAGCGAATCCGGAAATTTCAGAAGCTTCATAAGCATTTCTTGTACGCAATGTAAAGAGCATTAATACCAGTCCAAAGGAAGAACCTGATGCAAATCCTAATAAAATCATCCAAAGCACTGCGCCGCTGGTCCATTCAAAGAACAGTCCACCGAAGCCGATGAGGTAACAAAAAGTAAAGAAATAGACAATGGGTCTTTGAGATGACAATTTTTCGGCTACTATTGGAATGAAAAACGTCATTGGCATTTGGGATAGTTGAAAAATAGATGTCATGAAACCGGCTTTTTCTAAACTGAATCCTTGCGACACTAAGATTTCTGGAATCCAAGCAGTGGAGCAGTAAAATAATAAAGACTGCATCCCCATAACAATGGCAATTGCCCATGCGAGAGAAGACTGCCAAATTTTCTTCCCGCCTGTTTGTTCATGAGCGGAATGGAATTGTTCTACTCGTTCACCGCGAAGTATAGGAATCCATGCAATCATCGTAAGCAAACCGAAAATTACGGTGCATCCGAGGGCGCCTTGCCATCCGGTACGCTCTGCAATGGGTTGGCTAAAGGCAAGGGATGCTGCTGCTGAAATATTCATCGCCACCGTATAGATGCCTGTCAATAGGCCTACCTGATATGGATATTTTGCTTTAAAAAAGCTAGGGAACAATACGTTTCCAAACGAAATCGCGACACCGATCAACACCGTGCCGAAAATTAATAAAGTAATGTTGCCGGCTGATCTTATAAGAATCCCGACAGATAAAAGAATAAGTGAATAAAAAAGCGTAAATTCCATACCGAATTTGCGTGAAATCTTTGGTGCAATGGGAGAAACAATAGCAAAGGCAAGAAGGGGAATGGTTGTTAAAAAACCTGCTGTTGTATTTGAAATACCTAAATCTTCACGGATATACGAAATAATCGTTCCTACACCTGTGAGGGGCGTTCTTACGGTTGTTGCAAAAAAAATAATCGCTACGAAAAAAAGAAAAGTTCCAAAAGTAAATTGAAGTTTTTTTGCAGGGTATTTCCGTTCAGTTTTCATAATAGACCCCCAACAATTCAAATTGGCGAAAATAATGTTATATTTATAAAGTACCTTTTTAAAGAAGGTTCAAAAATAATAATACATTCGAATTTTAAAATTTTATAGATGAATGCTTGTTAAATATAGGCGAAAAATGTGTAGATGGAGTAATGGATTTAAAGGAGATTTTTTTATGAAAGAAAATGAAAAACAACTGAGACGTAGCTTAAAAAGCCGACATATCACCATGATTAGTTTAGGAGGTACGATTGGCACAGGATTATTTCTTGCCAGCGGAGCTTCCGTCGCTCAAGCGGGGCCGGGTGGGGCGCTGCTAGCGTATGCGCTTATTGGCATGATGGTTTATTTCCTCATGACAAGTTTAGGGGAGATGGCTGCCTATATGCCTTCATCCGGTTCCTTTAGTACATATGCGACGAACTTTGTGGATCCTGCCTTTGGATTTGCGATGGGATGGAATTATTGGTATAACTGGGCAATTACTATTGCAGCCGAAATTTCAGCGGTTAATTTAATTATGAAATATTGGTTCCCTGATAGTCCGTCCGCTCTTTGGACAATCCTTTTTATTGCTGTCGTTTTGACCTTCAATCTTTTATCTGTAAATGCGTATGGCGAAAGTGAATATTGGTTTGCCATGATTAAAGTTGCAACGGTTATCATCTTTATTATCGTGTCCTATTTAATGGTATTCGGAATTATTGGGGGGGAACAAATCGGTTTTACTAACTTCTTTATTGGCGATGCACCGTTTAACGGTGGATTTCTCGCCATCTTTGGGATATTTTTAGCCGCAGGATTTTCCTTTCAAGGAACGGAATTGTTAGGAATTACTGCAGGGGAAACGGAAGATCCTGGAAAAAATATTCCAAAAGCTGTACGTTCTGTTTTCTGGCGCATCTTGCTGTTCTATATTTTAGCAATTCTTGCCATCGGTCTTTTAGTTCCATATACAGATTCGCGGCTGTTATCTGAAGATGTTGCTGTATCCCCATTTACTTTAGTATTTGATAAATTGGGAATCGCTTTTGCTGCATCCATTATGAATGCCATTATTCTAACAGCGATGCTTTCTGCCGGGAATTCAGGTTTATATGCTTCATCCCGCATGTTATGGCAGCTTGCGGTGGATGGAAAAGCACCGAAAATGTTTACAAAATTAAATCGCCGCGGGGTGCCGATTTATGCTCTGCTTGCAACTCTTGCTATTGGATGTTTAGCATTTTTATCATCCTTTTTTGGTGATGGTATTGTATATATTTGGCTATTGAATGCTTCCGGATTATCCGGCTTTATTGCATGGGTAGGGATTGCCATCAGCCATTACCGCTTCCGAAAAGCTTACATTAAGCAGGGAAGAGACTTAAAAGATTTGCCTTATAAAGCGCCGATATATCCTTTTGGCTCCTTGTTTGCATTGATTTTATGTTTAATCGTCATCATTGGACAAAATTATCAAGCCTTTATCGGCACAATTGATTGGCATGGCATCGCAGTTTCCTATATTGGGCTTCCTTTGTTTATCATGTTGTGGCTAGGGTATAAAATAAAACATAAAACAAAAATCATCCCACTTGAAGAATGCAATTTAGATGTAGAAAAACATAAGTAAGTGTTCTTCATCATATAAACTTAAAGATTCTGTTGTTATAATGGGGAAAGAAATGTTTTATAGGACGAAATCGCAAAGGATGGAAAAAATGACAGTTTCAGTGGGCTTTTTTAAAAAAATACATGAGTGGGTAATTGACGGACAATCCCAAGAAATCAAGTATCGGCCGTTTCAAGTAGATGGCAACCCGTACAAGTCAAAAGTGTTTTTAGTTGGTTTATATCCAGAAACCCTTGCTTATTTTGATGTAGATGAGGCGAAAATATTCGCTGATTCTTTAGTGGACGGGGAATTGTTCGAACAACTAAATGGCCTTGAAATGATCACGGCTTCAAGGGAATATAAAGGAAGTCTAAATTTTGCTCAATGGATGAAAAAAACATTCAACGAAAACGTTGTATTAACAAATGTAAATGGCTTTATAGCAAAAGATTATAAACAATTTAAACAAATGAAAAAGGAAAACCATTTTTGCTATCTTTCTGGAAAGAAATTGTTTGAACAAGTGCTTTATGAATTCATGCCGGAAGTTCTCATCATTCAAGGTTCAAAAGCTTTCGAGGAGTTTCGTGAAATTTATCAAGACCGGTTGATTCATAAGGCAAATGCTTTTGAAACCGGCACAGTGCAGGAGTTGGAGAAATTAGGGGCAATTGGAGAATTTCCTCTTCCAAATGGCGAAACATGCAAAATAGTTGTATGTCGAAATATGTCCTATTTTGGAAAAGAAGGGACAGCCTTTGAAGCATTAAAAGAAACGATTGGCCGTTTGTTGTAAACTGTTTAAAAAGACTGAAAATACGAACAATTAGATGGCCGATTTGGTCGAATTTGCTGTAATTTCCGAATAATAACGACTTTTTTCATATAAAAACCTTGCATTCGACAAATGACGTGTTTATAATAATAAACATTCATAATGAAATATTATCGCACTCATATAATCGCGGGAATATGGCTCGCAAGTTTCTACCGACTTACCGTAAATAAGTCGACTATGAGGGGATAAATAGATTTGTCGAATGTTGTATATATGTACAAGTCTATGTACTTTCGATCCATCGAAAGGCTTATTCCTCATAGGGAAAGTCTTTCGATTTTTTTATTATTAAGGAATGATGAAAGGGAGATTCTTTAATGGATCTGTTAAAAGAAAAAATTGCGAAAGAAGGCAAAGTGCTTTCAGATACTGTGCTGAAAGTAGATTCTTTTTTGAACCATCAAATTGATTCGCTGTTAATGAAAGAAATTGGAGAAGAATTTGCGAAACGCTTTAATGATGAAGTGATTACAAAGGTCTTAACCATTGAATCCTCTGGTATTGCACCTGCAACGATGTTAGGGTTAGCAATTGGGGCGCAAGTCGTTTTTGCACGCAAAAAGAAATCTTTGACTCTATCCGGTGATTTATATACTTCGCAAGTGTATTCCTTTACAAAAAGAGAAACGAATGAAATATCCGTTTCGAAAGACTTTTTATCTCCAGATGACAATGTCGTTATTATTGATGATTTTTTAGCAAATGGCGAAGCGGTAAAAGGATTATTGGATATTGCAAAACAAGCCGGATGTAAAGTAGTCGGCGTTGGCATCGTGATTGAAAAAGGATTCCAAAATGGCGGAAAAATGCTGAGAGAACAAGGCGTCCGGGTGGAATCTTTAGCCATTATCAAGTCTTTAAAAAACAACACGATTGAATTTGCTGAATAATCAATTGTTGAATGACTTTGAGGAGGAACATCATTTCATGACAAATGGAAAAGCTATAACTCTAGGAATACAGCATTTACTTGCTATGTATGCAGGTGCGATTTTGGTGCCATTGATTATTGGGGGGTCATTAGGTTTTGATGAGCAGCAAATGACATACTTAGTAGCAATTGACATTATGATGTGCGGGATTGCTACATTGCTGCAAGTGATGAGAGGGAAAGTTTTTGGAATTGGATTGCCTGTTGTATTAGGATGTACTTTTACAGCCGTATTCCCGATTATATCAATTGGCCAAAGCAAAGGAATCGGCGCCATTTACGGCTCCATCATTGCTTCAGGGCTGATTGTTATCTTTATATCAAGAGTATTCGGAAAGTTAGTAAAATTTTTCCCTCCTGTCGTAACAGGTTCTGTTGTAACCATTATTGCGATTTCCCTAGTTCCAGTGGCAATGAATAATATGGGCGGCGGACAAGGGGCTGAAGATTTTGCCTCAGCGTCCAACATTGCTTTAGCGATGATAACACTATTCATCATTTTATTGATTTATCGTTTTGCCACAGGTTTTATCCGTTCTATCTCCATATTATTAGGATTAGTATTTGGAACAATTGTAGGTATGTTTATGGGGAAAGTGGATTTTTCACCTGTCAAAGAAGCAGGATGGTTTCATATGGTTCAGCCATTTTATTTTGGCACACCAACCTTTGATTTAGCTTCCATCATTACGATGACCCTTGTTGCGATGGTGTCATTGGTGGAATCTAGTGGCGTATATTTTGCATTAGGGGATATTGAGAAAAAGCAGATTTCGGCAGAAGATTTAGCCCGCGGTTATCGTTCAGAAGGATTGGCATCCATTATCGGAGGAATTTTTAACGCCTTTCCATATACAACCTTCTCCCAAAATGTGGGACTTATCAAAATGACAGGGGTTAAGGAAAGAAAAATCATCGTTATTACGGGCGTTATGTTAGTTGCATTAGGCTTTTTACCAAAAATTGCAGCGCTCACAACCATTATTCCAACATCAGTTTTAGGCGGCGCCATGCTTGCCATGTTTGGAATGGTATTGACGCAAGGAATTACGATGCTGGCTCCTGAAATTTTAAAATCGCCGGAAAATACAATGATTGTTGCAATTTCAGTTGCTCTTGGAGCGGGGGTCGCTTTTGTTCCTAATATTTTCGAAGTATTGCCAGAGAGCCTATCCATTTTAACATCCAATGGAATTGTGTGCGGTTCTTTATCTGCCATCGTGTTAAACATTTTATTTAATATGGTTGGTCCGAAAAAAGTGAAGGCAGTGGCCGCAGCAACGGTAGAAAAATAAAGAAAAAGGGGCTATCCAGAAAGTCGAACACTTTCTGAACAACCTTACTTCTTATAGTAATATTCTTTTAAAAACTTTCCCTGCGGTGGTCACACAAACGCGCCTCCTCGTCGCAATTTATCTGCGGCAAAACTCTAGCGACAGCCGCAAAGGGGGCGTCTTGAAATGACTTTTCAGACGCCTCCCCTTTTTTAGTGCGCCCGGCATGTACATGAACGATAGGGTGTAAGTCCCGAACCCCGAAGACAGAAGTAGAGGTTAGCTCAACGCAAGGGTGTCCGTGGTGACGCGGAATCTGAAGGAAGCTGGAGGCAAAACACCGGTCCGAGGAACACGAACCTCATATAAGGCTAGGTATGATTGAGTGAGTTTGCCAAACAAAACAAAGCTCTTTCTGTCGAAGGTCATATCGAGTAAATGAGGCGGATAGATGGTGTGAAAGTGCATGTACTTACCCGGGGAGGTCTGGCGGATAGGTGAAATACGCTTCATAACCTACTTAGTGATAAGTAGCTGAACCGTCAGAAGTCAGCAGAGGTCATAGTATTAGTTGGTCTAGAACAACTAAGAAGGACCGAACAATTAAGAGAGAATAGCCCTTGGCATTCAGTGAGTCATGATGAACACAGAAAACGTAGTACCTCACTTGAGGAAGGAAGCGGTGAATCCCGTGGGAGACCTCTTGGAGGGTGGAGTGACCACTGGAATAAAGAGAACAGCTATTCACGGAAGGAGAATAACGATGCTTTTGAATCAAATCCTGTCACGGGAGAACATGCTTCAAGCACTAAAACGTGTAGAACAGAATAAAGGAAGCCACGGAGTAGATATGATGCCCGTACAAAACCTACGACAGCACATAGTCGAAAACTGGCTATCTATTAAGGAGGCAATTCTCAAGGGAACTTATGAACCAATGCCAGTCCGCAGAGTCGAAATCCCGAAACCTGACGGCGGTGTTCGTTTACTAGGAATCCCTACCGTAACAGACCGTTTGATTCAACAAGCAATCGCCCAAGTACTTTCAAAAGTGTATGACCCTACATTCTCTGAAAACAGCTACGGATTTCGACCAAACCGAAGTGCCCATGATGCGGTGAGGAAAGCGAAAGAATATATAAGAGATGGACATCGATGGGTTGTAGATATGGACTTGGAGAAATTCTTTGCAACCTTATTCAACTTGGCGTACCACAATGGCAAGCGTATGAATGGGGAAATACTCGGAAGAGTTATTGGCGTATTTCAAATAGTCCAATATTACACAGACCCCTTGGTAACTCCTATTGGAGAAACCAAGGGCTGAAAAGTCTTGAAGCTCGTTATGAAAACTTGCGTCAATGATCTTAATTGAACCGCCGTATACGGAACCGTACGTACGGTGGTGTGAGAGGACGGGAGTTAATCGCTCCCTCCTACTCGATTGGGGTTATGCCCGGGATTTAAGCATTTGGATAAATCATTTTTTTCGGGTCTACATATTGGTCGAATTGTTCTTCTGTTAATAAGCCAAGGGCAAGAGCTGCTTCTTTTAATGTTGTTCCTTCTGCATGGGCTTTTTTCGCAATTTTTGCTGCGTTTTCGTAGCCGATGTAAGGGTTTAATGCAGTCACAAGCATTAAAGAATTTTCTAAGTTGCGTTTTAACACCTCATGATTTGGTTCAATGCCCACTGCACATTTGTCATTAAAGGATTTCATTGCATCTGCAAGGAGACGTGCTGATTGCAAGAAGTTATAAATAATGACTGGTTTAAATACGTTTAGTTCAAAGTTACCTTGGCTGGCTGCAAAGGCGATTGTTGCATCATTTCCTACTACTTGTGTTACCACCATTGTCATGGCTTCAGATTGTGTAGGGTTTACTTTGCCAGGCATAATAGAACTTCCAGGTTCATTGGCAGGGATCGTAATTTCCCCAATACCGCTGCGAGGGCCGCTAGCAAGCCATCTTACATCGTTGGCAATTTTCATTAAATCCACTGCTAATGCTTTTAAGGCACCGTGAGCCGCAACAATTTCATCATGGCTTGTTAAGGCATGGAATTTATTTGGGGAAGAAACGAATTTTTTGCCGGTAAGGTTGCTGATTTCTTCTGCCACCATGTCGCCGAATTTTGGGTGGGCGTTGATGCCTGTACCAACGGCTGTACCACCGATTGCTAAGCTTTTTAAGTACTCTGTATTTTGTTTAATCATTGCTTCAGAGCGCTCAAGCATATAGTGCCAGCCGCTGATTTCTTGTCCAAGTGTTAAAGGCGTTGCATCTTGCAAGTGCGTGCGGCCGATTTTGATAATATCTTTGAAGGCTTCGGACTTTTCTTTTAATGTATTTTTCAATAGTTCTAATCGAGGAAGTAAATAATCTTCCACCATTTCAACAGCGGCGATGTGCAATGCTGTTGGGAATGTGTCGTTGGAGCTTTGGCTCATGTTGACATCATCGTTTGGATGAACTTTTTCAGATGAATCTTGTTCTGCTAATAGTTGGTTTGCGCGGTGGGCGATTACTTCATTCACATTCATATTGGATTGGGTGCCGCTGCCTGTTTGCCAAACAACAAGCGGGAATTGGTCATCCCATTTGCCTTCAAGAATTTCATCTGCAGCAGTAATAATGGCATTCGCTTTTGCTTCTGATAATTTATTTAATTTTTTATTGGCAATTGCTGCGGATTTTTTTAAAATAGCGAAAGCGCGAATAACTTCTTTTGGCATTTTCTCTGTGCCGATTTGGAAGTTTTCTTTGCTGCGTTGTGTTTGTGCCCCCCAAATTTTATCTGCTGGAACACGCACTTCACCTAGCGTATCTCTTTCAATACGGTATTCCATTTTGATACAACTCCTTTATGATGAAGTATTGATAAATGTATTTTAACCTAAAAGATGGATTGATAATAGAAATTTGGCTGCAACACGCCAGTTGCAGCCTAGTTAATGTCTATATATAGGGGGATATAGACATAATTGGAGAAAATAATTAGGAAAATATTTATCCGAGATTATTTTTTGGGGGGTTCAGCTCGGAATTATCTCTTTACGATAATGATAATCATTATCAATTAAAATGTCAACAAGAAAATTTCAATAATTTTATAAACATTACCATTCAGACCTCATGATTTCTTCCGCAATGGTTTGTAAATCGTAAGAAGTGATTGTAAAAAGTTCATATTCGTTTCGTTCCATATATTTCTCCACAAGCCGCTTTAAATATTTTGGAGATCCTTCATGTTCCTCATCATAGACAAGGAGGAGGGCATCGGTATTTTGGATAATGAATTTGTCCTTTTCAACAAATTGCCAAGGAGCTTCATAAGGTCTTTTTGTTACGCTTGTCACGAAATCGGCTTTACTCAGAATATAGGCATATTTTTCCTGCTTTTCTTCATTCCAGTTTTTTTCCATATCCAAAAATGGAGTAATAACGGAGTATTTGAATTGTGGAAATTCTTCTTTTAGCCCAATCACAACTTCGGCAGTCCATGTTTCAACTCCGGGTTGTCCGCTGATAATGACCCATTCCAATCCTTCATGGATTAATCTTCTTAATTCATTTTCTAAAGCTTTTTTAATGATTTGGATACCCGGATGTTTTGCATGAAATATCCCCAGCTCATGGGATTTGTAACCTGATACGTATAGCGATTGAATCATCTTCATCCCTCACTTATGTATTTATACTATAGCTAAATATTGTTTGCTCTTCAAAGAACAGCTCATATAGATGAGGAAGGGCATGAACGTTTGTCAGTGACTGGGGATTTGCGGATGTATCCCCACCTTTTGCTGTATTTTCCAATAGATTACAATTAGCCGATTTGAGGCATTTCCCCACTTTAAAAACAAAAAGAGGTTGGACAAATCTAAAAAAACATCATTTTCTCCTTGGAGAAAATGATGTTTTTTTGATATGTTATTAAAATTGATTTCCGTTCCGGGGACGCTTTCCGCGGGCCCGGCTCGAGCCTCCTCTGATTCATTCCTTCGCTCCTCGTGGTCTCGAGAGGGCTCGTCGCAGGAAAGCTTTGAATTTACTTCCTTGAGCTTGCTCCGCTTTGCGACTAAGCGTGCGCGACAGGAACTCGCCCCGTCACTCCAATCAATTTTTCGTTATATCAATTTTTTATCAAAACTCTTTCAATTGCCCCTTTCATTTTTTGTTTATGTCCCAGCCTCTATTGTAGAGGACTATTAGAATATTTTCCTAATGCCTTCCCGGTTTACTCTAGGACTTCTTTAATCCGTTCCAGTGCCCAATCAATCTGTTCTTTTGTAATGATTAATGGGGGAGCAAAGCGAATTACATATTCATGAGTTTCTTTACATAACAGTCCTTTTTCCATTAATTGTTCACAATATTTCCGGGCTGCTTCTTTCAGTTCCACACCGATAAACAATCCTTTTCCTCGCACTTCTTTAATGACAGGGGAATTGATTTTTTGCAGTTCCCCTTTGAAGTATTCGCCTAGTTCCAGTGAACGTTCTGCTAATTTTTCCTCTTCAATGACATCGAGGCTAGCGATGGACACGGCGCATGCGAGAGGGTTGCCTCCAAAGGTAGAACCATGGGAACCTGGATTTAAAACCCCTAAAATATCGCTGTTAGCCACAACAGCTGAAATAGGGATGACACCTCCGCCAAGCGCTTTTCCGAGAATGTAAACATCCGGCACAACATCTTCCCATTCACAGGCAAACATTTTTCCAGTGCGGCCGAGGCCTGTTTGAATTTCATCCGCAATCAACAATACATTTTGCTCTTTGCAAACTTGCTGAGCCGCTTTTAAAAAACCTTCAGGCGGCACGATAATCCCAGCTTCTCCTTGAATCGGTTCAACAATAAAAGCTGCCGTGTTTGGCGTAATAGCTTGTTTAAGGGCTTCAATATCGCCGTATGGAATTAGTTTGATGCCTGGAATTAATGGTCCGAAACCGCGCTGATATTCCTTCTCTGATGAAAGCGAAACCGGAAGCAATGTACGTCCGTGGAAATTACCAATGCAGCCGATAATTTCAGCTTTATCTTCTTCTACCCCTTTTACATCATAAGCCCATCGACGAGCAACTTTAATGGCTGATTCCACAGCTTCAGCACCGGTATTCATCGGTAACACCATATTTTTCCCTGTAATTTTGCAGAGTTTTTCGTACCATGGACCCAGCTGGTCGTTGTGAAAGGCCCGGGAAGTTAAAGTCACCCGATCTGCTTGCTCTTTTAAAGCTTGAATAATTTTTGGATGACGGTGCCCTTGATTGAGAGCAGAGTAAGCAGAAAGCATATCCATATATTGATTTCCTTCAGGATCCTTCACCCATACGCCTTCCGCTTCACTAATGACAACCGGCAGCGGCTTATAATTGTTGGCACCATACTTATCAGTCATTTCAATGATTTCTTTTGATGTTTTTCCCATATAAATCCCCCTTTATGAGTGTACTGAAGCGCGAGAATGTAAATTCTTTTGTTTTATTAGCTTCTAAATTCATTATATATGATGGATGATATTTAAAAATATTATTTATGATTGAAGATGCGCTGTTCTGCACCCCGCAGCTGGTCTTGAACAAACAAATCGATCATATTAACTAATTCTTCAGGTGATTGTTCTAATTCTCCATTCAGCCAGCTTTCCACAATGGCTCCGAGGGATAAAGTAAAAAAATGGGATAAAAAGGATACATATTCTTTTTGCGCTTGAAGTTTTATACCAAATTCATAAACTACACGATAAATAATATCATGAATATCTGAATAGAAAAATCGTTTAATATGTTCTCTTCCCAATGATTGAAGGGCGCATAAACAAATGTCGCGGTTTTCATCTAAGTAATGGAAAAGCTGCAGCAACCCTTCCTGCCAAACCTTTGCACTCTCATGAACATCAATCAGGACAAGAGCTTCTTGTTGGAAAGTCCATTTCAATAAATCATAAATATCTTCAAAGTGGTAATAAAAGGTTTGTCTATTGAGACCTGCTAATTCTGTAATTTCTCGAATGGAAATTTGTTCAACAGGCTTTTTCTTCATCAATTCTTTTAATGAGCTGGAAAGAAGTTTTTTCGTTTCATGGTTATTTTTCATGGAAGTGTCCATCCTCCGCAAATGAGTATTTAAACAAATAGCGATGTTTTGTCTATGTTCGATTTTGCTATTTCATGCTAGTTTATTATTAGATTTTTAAAAAAATTCTTTTAAGAAAGGAGTTTGATAATTTGAGAGGAAGAGATTGGCTCAATGTTCGCACCGCATCTTTTATTTTTTGGCTCGTTCTTTCCATCATCATGATTATAACGATGCCAAATTTAGATATATTGGTTCGGGAAAAAGGGCAAATCCAAATGCCCAGCTATGTTCAAAGCGCCATCGCTGAGCGGCTGCAGACAGAGATGCAGGCAGACGGCAAGGAAAACTATCAATTTATAGCCGTTTTTCATAGTAAAGAAAAAATGACAGATGAGCAGAAAAATGAAATTGATGAATTGATTCAGGTTTATCGGGAAAAGCAGGATGAACTTGGTATTACTAATATTTTAGCCTATAACGAAAGCGAAGAAACGGAAAAACAATTAGTTTCAAAAGATGGCACGACGATTTTAATGCAAATAGCAGTAGAAAAGGATATGAGAACCGTTGAAGAAGTCGCGCAGCAATTGCGAAAACTGGCTGACACGAAAACGGTGGATACTTATTTTACAGGTACGGATATTGTACTGGATGATTTTGCAAAGTCCTCTCAAGAGGGGATTAAAAAGACGGAAATCATTGCGGTTGTCTTTATTTTAATTGTATTAGTTCTTGTGTTCCGTTCGCCGATTGTTCCTTTAATTTCGCTTATTACTGTTGGGGTTTCCTATATCGTTTCCCTTGGCATCGTCGCTCAGTTGGTAGAACACTTGGATTATCCATTTTCAAACTTTACGCAAGTGTTTATTGTGGTAGTTTTATTTGGTATTGGTACAGATTATAATATTCTTCTTTACAATCGGTTCAAAGAAGAAGTCAGCAAAGGCGGCCATATTTTAAAAGCGATTACGGAAACGTACCACACTGCTGGGAAAACGGTCATCTACAGCGGCATGGCAGTGTTTATCGGGTTTATGGCGTTGTATTTAGCTGACTTTAAATTATACCAAGCCACGTCTGCAGTGGCCATTGGGGTTGCAGTGCTGCTATTAGTACTGATTACGTTAAATCCTTTCTTCATGGCAGTTCTTGGTTATAAAATGTTTTGGCCTGCTCAACAGGTAAAAGGTCATCAAGAGAATAAATTATGGAAGGTTCTATCGAAATTTTCCTTGTATCGACCGCTTTCCGCCCTTGCGATTATTGCGGTTATTTGCATACCTTTTATTATTTCCAATTCCGGCGAGTTAAACTATAACGATTTAGTGGAAATTAATGATAAATATGAATCAAAACAAGCGATTAATGTGATTGAAGAGCATTTCCCAGCAGGTTTTTCAGCACCGACATACTTAATGATTCAATCGGAGGAATCCTTAGCAACCCAAAAAGCTTTGCAAGATTTGGATAAGTTGACGGAGGCTATCTCAAAAGTGAAGGGCGTATCGGAAGTTTATTCTGTTACTCGTCCTGCAGGCGAAAAAATTAAGGAATTATACGTGCAAGACCAAGTGAATACATTAACAGAAGGGCTTGGAAGTGCTGAAGAAGGAGTAACTCAAATACACGAAGGATTATCTGAAGCAGACAAAGAAGTAGGAAAAGTGGATGGCAGCAAATTTGACAGTATACAACAGCTGATTGACGGCACAAAAGAAATGGAACAGGGCGTCGGCCAATTAAATAATGCCTTAAGCCAGTTGTCTCAAGGATTTAAAAATGGGGCAGAAGGGGCGGAAGAAATCAGCAACGGTTTATCCGCTTTAAAGGAAAATATTCAAACACTGCGTCAAGGGGCAACGATTCTCCAAAATAGTTATGGAGAGTTGGAGAATGGATTCAGCTCCTTTAGTGATTTCTTTGCAACCATTTCAAGCGCCGTTGAACAAATGTATAACAGTTATTCGGCCATTGAACAATCGTTGAAAGCGGCGATGGCAAAAAATCCTGAATTGAATGGAGAGGAATTAACGCAAGCTCTTCATATAGCGGAACAAGGAAAAGCGCAGACAGAAGTTTTATTAGGACAGCTAAAGTCCATCACGCCAAAATATAATGAGGTATTGAAATCCTTCCAAGCTGCCAATGCTTCCATGGCGCAAATTACTGGCGGTTTAGAGAAAATGGAACAGGGGGTAGCGCAGCTTCAATCTGGGGCTTCAACTCTTGCTAATGGATTGCAGAGTGGGGCAGAAGGGACTGCTACAATTCTTGATAATACCAACCGATTGCAGTCCGGATTGAAGGCGGTAAATGAAGGGCAGCTGCAATTGCAGCAAGGATTGGCAACATTGCAGGATAAAATGGGCGAACTGCAATCTGGCTTATCACAAAGTACAGAAGGCTTATCGCAAATTAAAGAGGGACTTGTAGAAGCGCAAGATTATTTAACAGAATTGACATCTACATCCGATGAAGTCTTTTATATTCCTCAAGAAGTGCTGGATGGGGAAGAATTTAAAGAAAGTTTAGATATGTATATGTCAGAAGATCGCAAAATAGCGAAAATCAATATTATTTTAGATGTTAATCCGTACTCACAAGAAGCGATGTCCATCATTGAAAAAATCGATGAACAAGTAAAAGGAACGGTAAAAGGTTTAAGCTTTAGTGATGCACAAGTAGCATTGGGAGGAAAATCTGCGCAAAACGTGGATTTGCGAAATGTATCATCCGGTGACTTTGCAAGAACCATTTCTATTATGCTGGCTGGTATTGCCATAGTTCTATTAATCATTACAAAATCTTTCTGGCAAACATTGTTAATCATGGCATCCCTTATTATTGCTTATTTCACAGCTTTAGGAGCATCCGAAATCATCAGTGAATATACAATTAATCAAAGTATGTTCGGTTGGAATGTGCCATTCTTCAGCTTCATTATGATCATCACTCTTGGTGTAGACTATAGCATTTTCCTCATGATGCGATACTTAGAAAATATAGATCAAGGGTATGAAGCCATCATTGATGCGGAAAAGCAAATTGGAGGAGTTGTCATATCTGCTGCCTTAATTTTAGGCGGCACATTTGCGGCGCTGTTGCCATCAGGAATTGTTTCATTAATTCAAATAGCGGTAATTGTAGTAGTTGGTTTAGTCATGTTAAGTTTAGTGATGCTTCCATCATTTATGCCGGCTGTAATGGGGTTAACCCATAAAGCGAAGACAATCGCTACAAGGAAAAAAGAATAATAAAATAAAAGGTGATTCAGTTCAGCCTTTGAATCTGAATCACCTTTTTTATAGGGTTGATGGGTTAGGTTCTTTCCAAAACATTGCAATGGCAATGCAGAAAATTAACATAATCGTTGCGAAATAGAAAGGGAAATTTAGATTGATATCAAACAAAATGCCTCCGATAATAGGTCCAAAAATATTTCCGATGCTTGTAAACATGGAGTTCATGCCGCCGACGAATCCTTGTTCATTTCCAGCAATTTTTGAAAGGTAAGATGTAATCCCGGGGCGAACTAAATCAAATCCAACGAATACGATGCAGCATATCAACAAAATGGACCAATAAGAACTTACAATGGTCATCACGAAAACTAATAGAGCAGAAAAGATTAAGCTTAAACGGACAACCATAATTTCGCCCAATCGTTTCGTAAGCCGATCAAACAACAAGATTTGTGCTATTGCTCCAACCGTTCCGCTGCCTGTAATGATAATGGCAATATCCCGCGGTGTAAATCCGAATTTATGATCGATAAATAAGCTGAACAACGATTCAAAAGAAGTCAAACTAAAAGTCGAAAGAAAAATAATAACGAAAGAAATGAAATACATCGGCATGAAAATTCGTTTCCAGCCGATTTTTTGTCCTTTCTTGCTATCCGGTTGTTCCATGCGTTCCGGTTCTTTCAATAGGAAGATGGAGGCAATGGCTACGATTGCGCCTAAAATGCTTGCCGCAAAAAAGGGCACACGAATTCCAAATTCCGCTAAAAATCCGCCAATCCCCGGTCCTACAATAAATCCGGTGTTAATTGCTGCGGACATATATCCAAGGGCTTTTGGACGCTCGTTTTCTGATGTAATGTCGGCAATGAATGCCGTAATGGCAGGCATGATGCAAGCGCCGCTAACTCCCCCTAAAATTCTTGAAAGAAAAAGCATTTCAAGGCTTTTCCCAATCCCGAATAAAAGCTCTGAAAAACTAAATAAAAAAAGACCGATAATAATCATGATTTTCCGTCCATACTTATCGGTCCATTTTCCTGTGAAAGGGGAAGCAATCAGCTGCGCCAAAGCAAAGGTGGCAACCATGTTCCCTGCGATTGTCCCGCTTATAGATAATTCATTCATCAATGAAGGCAAGACAGGAAGGACTAAACTAATGCCTACAAAAATGATGAATATATTGCTGAGGAGTAATGCCAAAGAGAGTTTTTGTGATTTAGATTTCATAAAAATCTCCTTTAAGAGAAATTGTTTAATTTTTGTAGAATAAAAAAGACGGTATGTCGAAAAGGTCTATTCCTATTTAACCCCTAAGGCAGGGAGTCCGTCAAGAAATAGAAATCTAATAAAAAAAGGATGGTGATAAACCATCCTCAAGAGATAATGGAATATGCGGAAGAAAATTTCATACGGACCACTCGTCGTCCAAAGGATGCATACTTAATGGGAGTGCGATTTCGGAGAGACCTACAACGCGCAATGGAGGAACAACGTTGAATGATATCTACCATCAAGCCAACCTAAAAAAGCATTCCAATCAAGGATACACTTGCCGTCCAAACCATTTCCATTGTGAAGGAATCTAGATTCCGTTTCTATGAAGCCAATACAGGTTCTTTTCTGGAGAGGATTAGAAGGCTGTATTTGCGCATATTCACAATGTAAGAAATGGGTATCCTTGACTATAGATTTATTCAATGTTTACACCCGTGAAACCATCTCATCAATTTATATTAAAATCCATCACCTCCTTTTGTTTATATCCTATTCATTTAATAGTTTTAAACATTGGACAGTTAGCTGAATTTTTTTATAATTTAAAAAAAAGTTGATAGATTTTTATGAGATAAAAGTCTATAATGATAAACCGCATGAAGATGAAGAAGGGCTAAAACTATATAAGAACCACCATCTTCAGGGGAAGGATATAAATAATTATAATATAAAAGGAAAATATACTTTTATGATTCTGGACCAACAATGGATTTATTTTTCTTATAAAAAAGGGGTACTTCACCAATGAAAATTAATCAAGTGATTGTTCGATATTTAAAAATGCCTATGAAACATTCCTTCACGACAAGTTTCGGCACCATTCAAGATAAATCGTTTTTATTATTAGAAATTTTGACAGAAGAAGGCATCGTTGGATTTGGGGAATGTGTTGCTTTTGAGGCGCCATGGTATACAGAAGAAACGGTTAAAACTTGTTGGCATATGTTAGAAGATTTCCTGATTCCGATTCTTTCGCAAAAGGAAATCCATCATCCCAATGATGCGAGCAAATGGTTTTCAGGCATCCGCCGAAACAATATGGCCAAAGCAGCAATTGAAGGAGCCCTTTGGGACATTTATGCACAAAAAATGAATCAACCACTGGCCAAAGTTCTTGGAGGAAATAAAGAAGAAATTGATGTGGGCATTAGCCTTGGCATTCAACCCACGATTGAAAAACAAATTGAAGTAGTAGGGAAATATATTGAAGAAGGATATAAACGAATCAAAGTAAAAATTAAACCAGACTGGGATGTGGAAGTCATCCGTAAACTGCGGGAGGCCTTCCCCAAGGTGCCAATGATGGCCGATGCTAATTCTGCATATACGTTAAAGGATTTAAATATATTAAAACAGTTAGACGAGTTTGACTTAATGATGATTGAACAACCATTAGCCTACGATGATATTGTTGACCATTCCATCCTGCAAAAACAATTGAAAACGCCAATCTGTTTAGATGAAAGCATTCTATCGTTGGAAGATGCGCGGAAAGCAATTGAACTGGAAAGCTGCGGCGTCATCAATATCAAAATTGGACGAGTGGGGGGGATTTCAGAAGCAATCAAAATTCATGACTATTGTGAATCAAAAGGCATACCCGTTTGGTGCGGCGGAATGCTTGAAGCTGGCATAGGACGTGCCCACAATATTGCTTTGACCGCGCTATCCAATTTTGAGATGCCTGGAGATACGGCAGGGTCGAACCATTATTTTGAAGAAGATATTATTCATCCGGAAGTCGTTGTTACAAATGGAACAATTCAAGTGCCGCAAACTGCTGGCATAGGATATGAACCAAATCGAAAAGCGATTGAAAAATACACAGTCTCCTCAAAAACCTATCTTATATGAGTATCTTGATGTTTTGATTTGAGAAATGGGGGAAATGGTGAGGAATAGTTTAAAAATAGGGGGAGCCTTTGTCGGATTAACCGTTGGAGGAGGTTTTGCATCTGGACAAGAGATTATGCACTTTTTCCTCTCCTATGGTTGGCATGGACTTTTCGGGGTCGTCGTTGCAAGCATCCTTTTTGCCTTTTTAGGAACTAATATTGCGACTTTAGGTTATTCTTTAAAAACAACTTCTCATAAAGAAGTGGTGCTTTTTATTGCAGGGCCAACCATTGGCGCTGTCATCGATTGCCTCATTACAGTGTTTGCTTTTTGCATTACTGTTGCGATGTTTGCAGGGGCCGCCAGTGCATTGGAAGTGTTTTTTGGTATAAACGGCATTATTGGTAGGCTTTTGATGATGGGTCTGACCATTGTAACTTTGATGCTCAACGTGGAAAAAATTATGGCTGTACTTGCTTTCGCCGTGCCTTTTTTAATCCTCATTATTGTTGGCATTGCCATGTTCTCAGTTTCGGCAATGGATGGAAATATCACAGAATATGCAAAAGCGGCAGAACTATCAGCCAATGGACATTGGTGGATGGGGGCTATTTTATATGTTTCTTATAATTTGGGGGTCGGTCTACCGATGCTAGCGGTCATGGGCAGCACGGCAAAAAGCAAACAAGAAGCCGGATTGGGCGGTGTTATTGGAGGACTGCTTCTTGGCGGACTAATCTTTTTAGTTTATATCAGTTTGTTTTTAAATTTAAATGTCATTCTAGGAAAACCGATGCCTACATTAATCATTGCCATGAATATCCATCCTATTGCGGGGATGGTGATGGCGGTTGCTTTAATTGCGATGATTTATAGCACATCGGTGGGAGTGCTCTATTCTTTTGTAGTTCGTTTTGTTTCACCAAAGTCTAAAATCTATAAACCCTTTGCCATATTATCTGCCCTCACTGCCTTTTTTGCAAGTTTCATCGGGTTTACGACAATTGTAGGGACGGTATATGCCATAATGGGTTATTTAGGAATTGTTATCATGACGGTTATTTTATGGACATGGTTGAAAAGAAAACGGGATGTTGCCTGATAAGTCTGCCATTTTTGGTATGCTCCAAAGAACCAATTCGTAGCTTTTTACATAACATAAGTAATAGTACTTTTTATAGGAGGAGCATAATGTTTCCATATTGGCAACATCAATGGGCAAACGGCATGGCGTATCCTGCCTCCCAGTCAAATGGTCCCTTTATTGCAGCTTATCAATTGAGCGATGTTACAGGTGATGGAGTAGTGGATGGGATTTTCCTCATTGCAACAAAACTGGATGATAGCCCTTATTTAACCAATATGAGCCTTGTTGTGCAAAACGGACTCACCCATGAAATATCCGTCTATCATTTAAAGGATGCAGCAGGATACAATCCAACCATTTGGACGGGGGATTTAACAGGTGATCGGGTGGATGATATTCTTGTGACTGTTCAATCGGGAGGAAGCGGTGCAATTGTATATGCTTATGTTTTTTCTTTTATAAGCGGCAAGTTAGGGAAAATTTTTGATGGAATAAAGTTTCATGAAGAACGGCAATATAAGGTGAAATACGAAGACCACGCGGAAGTAGCGGTGACAAGTAGAAATCCAAATGTACGCTATTTGTTGAATATTCGTTATAAAGGAAAAGAGTATTTGGATGAAATCTATGATCCAATGGGTAAATTAAAAGAACCAATTGAAGGCTGGGTAGATCCGATTAGCGGCATTTATCCAATTGGTTTAACAGGCAATGGAACATATTCGCTATTGACGATGGAGCAGATTGCCGGCAGATATCATGCAGATAGTTTAGGATATGTGGAGAATGTTTTAAGTTGGAATGGACGTCAGTTTGAATCAGTTAGACAAAATGTTGCCATTGATGGAGCAAGTTTTTAAATCTTTTTTCAATAAATGAGTTAATATAGTTTTAGAATATAGTCAACTGTCAATATGGGCTGTCCAGAAAGTCTTAAGCTTTCAGGACAGCCCAATTTCTAATGGTAAAATTCTTTTAAAAATCTTTGCTCCTGCGGTGGTCGCATTCAACGCGCCTCCTCGTCGCAATTTATCTGCGGAAAAACTCTAGCTAAAGCCGCAAAGGGGGCGTCTAAAGACAATTTGAGACACCTCTTTTTTGATAAACGATGCGGTCTGGAAGTATAGTATATTTTACAATAGTTTTAGCATAGGGATTTCTTGAAAATAATCAAACAGGAAGTGGCGAGATGGAACAATTAAAAAGTTATAAGGAACTATTCCCGTTTTTTGAGGAGATATCCGTAAATGAATTAAACATCCATTATGTGAAGAAGAAGTTTCGCAAGGGTGAAACGATTTTCAATGAGGGAGACAGTTGTGCAGGAGTTCCTTTTGTAGCAAAGGGATGCATACGGGTTTCAAAAATAGGGAAAAACGGGAAGGAAATGAGCGTTTATCGGATACATGCGGGAGAAACGTGTATCTTAACAATAACAAGTATTTTTTCCAATGAACCTTATCCATTAACAGCTATTGTTGAAGAAGATGCTGAAGCCATTATCATTCCCAATGAAGATTTTAAATTATTTATGGATACGAGCCGGAATTTTCAAGAATATATTTATAAAATAATTAGCCATCGTTTTTTAGAAGTAATTCAAGTAATAGATGAAGTAATTTTTCAAAGCATTGATGAAAGATTGATAAAGTTACTTTTAAAATATACAAAAAATGACGGGAATCGGATTGAAATGACCCATAACAAAATTGCTGTGGAAATTGGTACAGCCAGAGAAGTAGTCAGCCGCTTATTAAAAGACATGGAGAAAAAAGGCTGGATTCGATTGGCAAGGGGAAAAATATTTGTTATCAAAAGAGATGAGTTGGAACAGTTTATAAAAGAATAGTAGAAATTTTGTGAAACGGTGATTTTATCACAGATTCATTTCCCTACCTTATTTACAATCAATAAAAAGGGAATAAGGGGGTTATCTTATGAGTGCCAATGTTGGTACGGTTGATCGGGTTATCCGTATCGTTCTAGGTCTTGCTATCCTATCGCTGCTTTTTATATTGGAAGGAAATCTTAAATATCTTGGGCTCATCGGGTTGATTCCATTCATTACTGGTCTTGTGAAGTTTTGTCCACTGTATTCTCTATTTAAAATTAATACTTGTCAAAGGAAATGAAAAAAGTGGCTTTTTGGGCCACTTTTTTATTTTATACATTTGGGATCGAGAATAGAGCCTCTTCTGCACTAGAGAAGGGGGCTTGAATTAAAAGTAAACGTTCAATATAGTTTTTTACTTCTGAAGGCAATTGCAATTCTTCCTGCCAGCATTTTTCTTTTCTTTCGTTTGGCGTATAGGAGGAATAGAGCAAAAAGAGCAGGAAATGGCCAAGAAAATAAAGGTCGCTGCAGTGGTTTTCTGCCTTCTTTGGATTTTTGACTTTTTCAATATTTTCTTGTGGATTTATATATGTAGCTAACCCAAAATCAATGATGGAAAGTTTGCCTTGATGAATTAGGACGTTTGGAATTCTTAAATCACGATGTACGATGCCCTTTTGATGAATTTGGATGACCATCTTTAGAAGCATTTTAAAAATATGGATGGATTCAGGCAGGGAATAAACATTGCCTTCTTCAAAAATGCTTTGTTCAAAAGTGCGCCCTTCCATATAATCCATCACAAAATAGGGGATATTTTCAATTTCACCCGATGCTATGACGGAAGGAACAAAGGATAAACGGATTTCTTTCAGGATTTGAATCTCCTTTTCAAATCGCTGACGCACCTTTTTAGAATTGTGATGCTTGGATTTCAGCCGTTTGAGGACATATTTTTTTCCGGTTTGCTCTTCTTTTAATAAATAGACGATGCCATAAGCGCCAAAACCAAGTACCTTTAAGAACGTAAAATTTGTCTGTTCATCAATATACTGTTTGAATAATTGATGGTACTTGTTTTCGAGGTAATCCCGTATCATCGTTTAACTACTGAAGAAACTTTTTGAACTGAAGAAGCTGCCGGAGCGGAAAAAAACACTGCTTTTATGTCCCCGTTTGTAATAATGGTGGCCGTAATAATTATGTTTATTTGTGTATTTTCTATAGCCGGAAGAGGAATGGCGGCTTCCACCAAGGAAGGATTTAATAATTTTGTCGATCAATCAAACTTCCTCCTTTTCGATAACCTTTATAAATATGTACGAATAATTTACAAATAAGTTTCAAAAGAAGAAAAGTTATTTATTTATTAGAAGATTCATGTTAGGATTAAAATAATCCAAAATATCTAAATTTAGTCAAAAATGAAAAAGCATAAAAAATTTTGAAACTATTTCTAAAGACATTCGTAAAGAAATAGGGGCTGCATAAATTTAGTAGAGCATCTATTCTATTAATCTTTCGTTGGCCCTTATTTAATTTTAGAAGGAGGAAAAAAGATGAAGAAATCTAGACTTTTCCCTATTTTGTTAGCGCTAGTTTTATTGTTAGTGCTACCATTTGGAAGTGCTGGCGCAGCAGGTTTTAAAGATGTAGACAGCAACTATTGGGCAGCTAATGAAATTAATCGCTTAGCAGAAAAAGGTATTCTTGCTGGTTATGAAGACAATACATTCAAACCGGAAAATCATGTTACACGTGCACAAACGGCCATTATTTTATCAAGATTATTAAATCTTGATACAAGCAAGGAATCAAGCATCGAATATAAAGATGTTTCAAAAGATTTCTATGCATATGGCGCAATTGCTGCTGTAACAAATGCAGGCATTATGAAAGGGTCAAACAGAGAATTTAGACCAGATGCTAATCTTACTCGCGCTCAAATGGCTATTGTTATAGCTAATGCTTTCAATTTAAAAGGGGATGGCACAACATCCTTTACTGATGTTCCAAAAGATTTCTATGCTTATGAAGCAATTGATGCTCTACGTACAAATGGCATTACAACAGGAAGCAATAATGCATTCAATCCAGACGATTCTATTACGCGTGCTCAATTTGCAGTATTTTTATCAAGAATTTTGGACAACCAATCTAAAAATGAAGTTGATCCACTTGTAGAAGAATTAAAACAAATTTATAACAATGAATCGAATTTAGATTCTTATGATTTTGAAGGAACAATGAATTTTGGCATTGAATTCCCTGTTTTTGAAGGAATGACAGAAGAAGATGCTGCAATCTTTGATATGTTCAAAGATATCAGCGCTGATTTTAAAGGTGTTTATCAAAAAGATCCATTAATGCTTGAAATGGTTATGACAATGAAAATAAATGGCATGACAATGGAAATGCCAGCAATTATGACTGCTGATAAAATGTATATCCAATTGCCTGAAGTTCCAGGAGAAGAAACTCCAGACGAATTGAAAGGCAAATTTTTGGAAATGGATTTCAATGAATTGGCAGGATTATCTGGACAACCTGTACCAGATTTTGATCTTGAACTAAATCAAAAATTAAATGCGGCATTGTATGATATCTACTTCAAACATTTTGGTTCAGACTACTATAAACAAGTACCTAAAAATTCCGTTTCAGTGCCAAGCAATTATGAAGTAGCAAAAGTTTATAAATTTGAAGTAACAAATGCTGAATTAACACCATTCATTCAAAAATTAGTGTATAATTTCTTGCCAGAATTCTTTGCATTATTGGAAAATCCCGAATATGCAAAAGCTCTTGGCATTACTGCTGATGATGTAAAAGCAGTAAAAGAATTATTAAATGATCCACAATTAAAAGCATTTATCGAAAATATCGGCAACTTTGTGACATTAAATAACTTCAAAGAATACATTGCTGTACATCCAGACAAATATATTAGCTACGATGTATTTGACTTCAATGCAAAAGTAGCGATGGAAGGCCAAACTTTCGGCTTCAAAATGAATTATAAAATGGGTAAATCCAATGTGAATGAAACTCCAAACTTCACAATTGGCATCCCTAGTGAAGAAAATATTATTAAATTTGAAGAATTGTATAATCTAGAAGATTTTGATATCGAAGGAGATATTGTTGAAGAAGAGGCTTCAAAATAATTCAATGGTTGCACAGGGCGTTAAGTAGCTCTGTGCAATTTTTTTTGATGAATTTTTATCAGAATGTATTTGGTAATAAACTATTTTTTTGATATAATACAAATTAAACAAATCTATTAACTTGGTGAAATAATATTTAAATGAAACCGGATGATTGAAAGCGTATTCATAGTTAGTGAAAAAACGCTAAAATCGCTATTAGGAAAGGATACATGAAATTTTCCCCGAGCTATATAGATGCCTATTGGGTGAAATCGTTGCTGCATACATTGAAATGAACGCCATGAAGAAGGGGGAAAACAATGTATCCATACTACAACGATGACAGTAGTGATGTAAGCCGAAGAGGTTTTCAAGGAGGACGACCACCAGGTTTCCCAGGAACACCAGGAGGAGGTCCGGGAGCGCCAGGGGTGTTCCCAGGAGCACCAGGGGGATTCCCAGGAACGCCAGGGGGATTCCCAGGAACACCAGGAGGATTCCCAGGAGCACCAGGGGGATTCCCAGGAACACCAGGAGGAGGCCCGGGAGCGCCAGGGGGTTTTCCAGGGATGCCGGGCGGATTTCCAGGCTCACCAGGTATGCCGCCATCCGGAGGACAAATGACCCCACCAACAACTCCACCGCCAAGTTTCACACCACAATTAAGCTCTTTTCAAGGAACTCAAGAATTTAGCCGCCGCAGTGGTGGAAGAGGAATTGGAAGATGCTTATTCCGCAATACCTTTGTTTGGCTGACAAACGGAAATAGTTTCTGGTTCTATCCAATGTTTGCTTTAGGAAATTCTATTATCGGTTACCGTTGGAGAGGAAATCGAGGCTGGGTATATGATGTTTTAAATCGCAATCGCATTGCATTTTTCCAATGCTATTAATTTCATAAAAAGGGGGCTATGTTTGAAGAATAGCATCACTTTAAACATAGCGTCCCTTTAAAAGTTTTTACATAATATTTTAAAAAACTTAGTTCTTTTTTAATTAATAACGAATAAACATTAGGAAAGGATGAAGGAGGGAAGGTATGTTTGAAAAAATACAAAAGGTTCGTGAAAAGGTGTTAAAGAGTGTTCGTTCCTTATCAGATGAACAATTAAATGAAATTCCAGAGGAAGGAAAATGGTCCGTTGCTCAAGTGTTGGAACATCTTTATTTAATGGAAATGAATACGGTGGATGGAATTTTGGAAACGCTCTCAAAAGATGGATACAACCCGACCGAGGAAAAACCGATTCATCAAATGTTGGACCGTACAGTGAAAAGGGTGGCTCCAGACGACTTAACACCTTCTGGAAAATTTCAAACACTGGAAGAATTAGAGCGTAAATTAAACAGATCAAGAGAAGCATTGCTTCAAAGCATAGAAGGAGTTAGCGAGGAAGATTTGGAGAATAAGTCATTTATCCATCGACGATATGGGCTGTTGTCCATACGCCAATGGGTATTATTAGTTGGCTATCATGAAGAACGCCACTTGAAGCAAATCGGAGAAATTAAAGAAGCGATTTCAAATAAGGTTAATTAAAACAACACCTTCGATTATTGTGGAGAATAATCGAAGGTGTTTTCATTGACCGTTCACATGCCGGAAAAATGAATTAGTAGAATGACTTCAATGAAGGCAATCCAAATATATTGAAATTAATTCAGTGCATGAAGGATATGCTGCTTTAAATCTCTTAAACGGAGCATCCCTCGAATATTTTTACTTAAAGAAAAATATATATACTATAAAGTTTTATCTATTTTTATTACAACATAAGGAAAAATATAGACGGGGAGGGCTCAAGTTGACCATTGTAGCCGTTGGATTGACGATTCGTATATTGTTCGTTTTATCACAAACGGTTTTATCTATCCAAAATAATAGAAGAGAAAAAATAAAAGAATATAAAGCCATTACGCAAAATTTTATTTTGCCCTATTTAAACGAAGTATGGCTATTTATCGATTTGAAAACGGATGTTCGAAAAGAAACGAGTCTGCCTTTTATCGAGATCCAATCGGAAGAGCTGATTACAAAAATGCAGGATCAAGTCCGCTACGGCAATGCGGGATTGGTGAAAGCTCTTTATCGCTACTTCAACGCCGCAGCGTTCTATGACGGTAGAGGAGAGGCTAAAAATTTAGCAACTTATGATGTGTTTTATCATTTTTAGGACATGCTTATGAAATCCTTGCGAAAAGCGAATTTAATGATGAGGAATTACTCAGTCATATCTTAAAAAGCCAAAAGATGTATGGAATGGCATTTGTATTGACTTCCATATTAGGTAATGACGAAGCTATAAAAATTCTCTCTTATAAATGGATATGGAGTGAAGAATTTTTAAATAAAATTCCATTATATTTACTAGATGATTTACTCCGACATTATAATCGTTCAACGATGGAAGAACATAAACTGCTTGAGATTTTAGCTATTATAAAGAAAGATTTTCAAAAGTCTTCTGAAAACGAGCGATTCCGAGATTAAAAAATTCTTTGGACGAAGCATTTGCAATTGTTAAAAAAAAGATGGTTGAATTACAGAAGCTAACTTTTTATAGATGAAAGATTCTATTTTATAGAGCAACTATATATATATTATTAAAAGGAAAAATTGCAGTGAATTCGTATTCATTAAAGTAGAAAGTAAGGTGAAACAATGAAAGCTTATATTTTAAAACTATCCTTTGAAGGAATTGAACCAGAAGTTTGGCGACGAGTAATTATACCAGCCGGAGCAACGTTTAATCGATTGCATGAAACCATACAATATGTCACAAATTTTAAAAGCTATATGGAACCTTATCATGATTTTTGTTTTCCATTGGAAGATGTCATCATTACCAATAATGAAGAATTGATTGCACAGAAAGAAATTGGGGGTAAAAAGGTCAAGCAGCCTACGCGCATTAAAATTGATGCATATTTAGAAAAATACGGAAAAATCCTTTATCAATATGATTTTGGAGTCCAATGGGAAATTACTGTTGCTTTAGAGAATACTGTGGATGATTATTATTTCGGTTTTCCTACTTTATTGGATGGGGGAGGTATGGCTCCGCCGGAAGATGTTGGGGGACCAGCAGGTTATATGGAATTTTTGAAAATCATCCATAATCCAGTTCATCCACAATATACGATTTATCGAGAATGGGCGGAAAGGGTTGGATATAAACCGTTTAATATAGAAAATATTAATCATTCGCTGAAGCATGTAAAATTTAAAAAGACGGAATGGGAACATATTCACCACGAAAACTATGTAATCATTTCCGATAAATATCGCGGTTCTGATTTGATTGATACGGAAAAAGTAGCGAACAAAGAGTTAATTTTTGATTATATTGTCAGCTGCACGAATTTATACGGAATTGTTCCAAACTATAAAGTGATTCAGATTTATAATTTGCAAAATAAGCAAAAAATTACGAATAAAGATTTGCAAGCCATCACAACTGATTCACATTATAAAAAGATGCTGGAAAAATCAAATGTCGTTGTAGTAATGGATCGATTTATTCATCAAAGCCTAGATGAAAATAACTTAACGCAACAGCTGGAACAAGTAGTAGTTGGAAAGCCTTTTTATATTCCGGAGAAAGAAGAGCTGCTTCGATATAAAGATGCTTTTTATTATGAGAAAACAAAATATCACCGAGAACTGGCGAAATTGCTTGAAAAAGTGGAAATCACTGAAAACAAATCCATTCAGGAGATCATGAAGGATTTTGTATGGAAAACCAAGGCGATGAATTATAAATTTAACAGCACAATGAAAGAGTTTATGAGTCAGTTTGTGTTCAAAGATGTGAAGCAAGTAAATGAAATCACAAAAGTGTTGGTATTAGCTGCAAATGCGACAAGGACATGGAATAATCGTGGATATACGCCGGAAGAATTGTCCAATCTAACGAAACCGAAACAAACAAAAGTAGCAGCAGGTGTAAAAATTGGCCGCAATGATCCATGCCTATGCGGAAGCGGAAAAAAATATAAAAAGTGCTGTGGACGATAATAAAGAAAACATACTAACATTAGTAGTACAGACCTAGGCCAAGGTTTGTGCTACTATTTTTTTATAGTAGAAGTGAAGGAAGGTCGAACAGCTCCTGGGACCAAATTATTTTGGAAGGAAGGGGTACCCCTTCCTTCCAAAATAAAATCTATGTGAACCAAATTATTTAATAAAAAACACTTGACTAGAGGTAAGAAGGGGGTGTCCAGAAAGTCGAACACTTTCGGAAACAGCCTTACTTCTTAATAGGAATATTCTCTTAAAAACTTTCCCTGCGGTGGTTACAAAACGCGCCTCCTCGTCGCAATTTATCTGCGGCAAAAACTCTAGCAAAAGCCGCAAAGGGGGCGTCTTGAAATGACTTTTCAGACGCCCCTTTAGTGTGCGCCCGGCATATACATGAACGATAGGGTGTAAGTCCCTAACCCCGAAGACAGAAGTCAGCAGAGGTCATCGTATTAGTTGGTTTAGAACTACTAAGAAGGACCGAACAATTAAGAGAGAATAGCCCTTGGCATTCAGTGGGTCATGATGAACACAGAAAACGTAGTACCTCACTTGAGGAAGGAAGCGGTGAATCCCGTGGGAGACCTCTTGGGGGGTGGAGTGACCACTGGCATAAAGAGAACAGCTATTCACGGAAGTTATAAAAACTTGCGTCAATGATCTTATTTGAACCGCCGTATACGGAACCGTACGTACGATGGTGTGAGAGGACGGGAGTTAATCGCTCCCTCCTACTCGATTATTTAATTTCGATTGTTCCGCTGGATATCTCTAAATCAATGCTGTATTTGCCAGAACCATGTGTTCCACGCAGACGATTTTTTTCATTTTTTTCATTTTTTTCATTTTTAAGAGGAAAGTGATTATGAATCGCGCCGCTGGATATTTCCCCATTTAACGTAAAGTCGCTGTCATCAGGCAAATCAAGCACAATTTGCCCTGAATTTACTTCTGCCTCTATATCTCCAACCAATTCATCTATTTGCACATATACGTCTCCAGATGAAACATCTATTGCCAATTCTCCCGTAAAATGCTTTAGATCAATATCACCTGAAGAGACGTCTAAACTAGCGATTTTTGTATTGAGTGAATTGATATCAATGTCTCCTGAATGGACATCCAGTTCCAGTGAAGTTAAAACAGTGTCTTTGGATAGTTGAAAATCAATGTCTCCCGAACCAACATCTACTTTTAATTCTCGGTCAAAGTCTTTAGGAATTGTCACGACTAACTGTGTGCGGCTGCCGAAATGGAAGAAGGAAAACAATGGGCGATGATATTCGATTTCAATTGTATCTCCTTTTTTTGAAAGATTTACATTTCCTTTTCCTTTTAATTCCGCTTTTACATAGTCTTGATCTTTAGAAATGATGGTTGAATCGACACCTTTAATATCTAAATCAATCGTCTTGATTTTGTCTGTGACTTTTACTTGGTGTTCTTGGGACAAAAACCCATTGGGAACATTAAAAACTAAACTAATCATTAGCAAAATAAGAACGCCAACTAAAATGAGTTTTTTCACAGGAGTTCCCCCTCCGCATAATGGATTTATGTTTATCTTAATCAAAAAGAAGAGGGGCAACAACAACCTGCAGCTTTATTTCGTTCTAGGTCTTGAACAGTAGATGATTTTGAAGTTGAAGCATTGTCGAAGAACAAAGTAAACAGGGCGGAGCATCTCGAATTTTATGATGCATCCGCCCGCAATAAATGGGATTATCTCATTTCATGATTGTTGTGATGTTCTTCTTGATGATGAACGGAAGAAGCGTTTTCTGTAATGCGAATTGGCCGCATCATATCGTGGTCTTCATGTTCAAGCAAGTGGCAGTGCCAAATATAGTTCCCCGTATGTTCTTTCCAGTGCATTATGACTCTTGTAACCATGCCGCTAGGAGCTTTCACTGTATCTTTCCAGCCTTTTTCGAAATCGCGGGGAGGTTCTGGATTTCCGGTGAATTCAAGAATTTTTCCGCCGCTTTCTTGGTACATTTCTACATTAAAAGGCTGGCGATTTAGAATTTTGAATTGAACTAAATGAATATGCATAGGGTGGGAAATAGGTGTGGTGTTAATAAACTCCCAAATCTCAATACTGTCTAATGAAGGGCTTTCTGTACATGGATCATGGTACATTCGGCCATCCAGCATCATCATAATTCGACCGTATTTGTCAGTGCCTGTGGATAAAGGCAATTTTCGGGTCGTTGAGGCAAGATGTTCATGCAGTTCCATATCTTCTGCAAGTCTTGTTGGAATCTCGCTTGTGTCTTTTCCTTTGAGCGGCTTTGTTACACGAAATTCCATAATCTCTCTTTTCGGTTCTTCTTCACTAAACAATGTGTTCAATAATTTAATTTTTTGCCCTTTAAATGGGGCGAAATCGACAATTACATCCACCCGTTCTGCCGGCATTAACTCAATGGAAGTGACCTCAACAGGAGCTTCTAAAAATCCCCCATCCGTACCGATTAGATAAAAAGGCGCGTTGTTTTCTAACTGGATGTTGTATGTGGAGCTGTTGGAGCCGTTTAAAATGCGGAATCGATATTTTCTAGGCTCCACATTTAAATAAGGCCAAACTTTGCCGTTTACCACCATTAAATCTCCATTGAAAAACGGAACAATGGTAGGAATGAATGGTGTTGGGAAAGGCGAATCTTCCGGAGGTTTGTCTGGATAAAAAAGTGAACCATCTTCATTGAAAGATTTGTCTTGAAGGAGAAGCGGATATTCATAACCTCCTTTTGGTAAATTTAATTGTTCTTCCAAGGCATCGCGAATAATGTAAAAACCTGCTAAACCTGCATATACGTTTAGTCTTGTCATGGCCATGGTGTGGTCGTGGTACCAAAGGGTTGCAGCTGGCTGGTGATTTGTATACTCATGGACTTTTCTCCTGAATTTGGGGCCGGTGTATTCGTAATTTTGTGTATACCAGGCTTCCGGATGCCCATCGCTTTCCCAAAATACATTGGCTCCATGTAAATGTACAACGGAACGGACTTCTGGTGAATCTCCTACACCATGGAGAGAGCGATCAATGGGCAAAAAATGTTTTTTTGGCAGTCGATTTACATATTTCACATAAATTTTTTTATCTTTCCTCGCTTCAATAGTTGGGCCAGGGTAGAGACCGTTATAGCCCCATACGGTTGTTAGTGGAAAATCCCTGTGAAATCGATGCTTCGTTTCTTTCATAGTAATTTCTAAATAGGAATTGGCCGGATAATCAGGGTGAGGTGTTGGGGTAACAACTGGAGGCTTTGACAGTGGTGTTACAAACTTTGGCACTGTCTTTGGATCTTTTGGATTTACTTTCCTTTTTGACAATGTTCCACTCCCTTTAATAATGCTTATTAACTATCCTATTCAGTAGGTTGATCGAATGTTTGCATTTGTAAAGAAAAAGAGACCCGAATCTCTTTGATAAGAGATAGGGTCTTGAAAAAACGTGAATTCGACATGAACGAAAATATTCGAAGTTTATCAAAAGATGTCAGTTTATTTTAGTCCTTCAATAAAGTTTTCGATTTCTTCTTGCGTTTTACGATCGCGGCTTACAAAACGGCCGATTTCTTCGCCTTTATTGTAGGCAATAAAACTTGGGATGCCGAACACATCCAGTTCGCCACATAAATCGATATATTCATCCCGGTCTACTTGTACAAAGGTATATTGGGCGTATTTTTCTTCGATAGCAGGAAGAAAAGGTTTAATGAAAACGCAGTCTTTGCACCAATCTGCTGAAAAGACAAAGATCACCCGTTCTTTGTTTTTGAGTTCATGAAATTGTTCTACGGATTGTAGTGATTGCATCTAGTATTCCCCCAAATAAAATTTCTATTAAAAGGTATCATAACATACTATTTGCTACAAAACAAACGGAATTACTCTGGTTTTTGAGAGGATTTCGAAGGAGTTTACCCGGACTTAGTATCAGAAGTAAGCTTTCATTTTTCGTTTATAAAAAACTCATGGTTTCAAAAAAACGGGATATTCTAAGGAGGAAAGGGGGTTTGGTATTCATCCGAAAAATCATTTTTTCTTTAACTTTGATGTTTGTATGTCTATATATTTTCCCGGTTTATGTAAATGCAAGCGAAAATAAAGAAAATATATATCAGGAACGAATGCACTTATACAAAACCTATGAAACGCCCTTTGTTCCATGGCATCGATTGGCGGCAGTGGACCAATATGAGCGAAATATTCAAGAGGTGCGAAAAGATATTCCGAAGAGGGACAGTGCCATTGCCATCCAATTTTCCCATGAATTTTGGGTTGGCGAATTCAACCCGAATGTAGAAGATACTTCCCCATTTACCATTCAATATTTTGGGGGAAATGGTCATGATGGCAATGGCGATGGAAAAGCAGATCGAAACGACGATCAAGACGTACTATTCACAATGGTATCCTATTTAGAAAAATTTGGTCCATCGGAAGAAGATTTTAAGAATGCTTTATGGGAATATTACAAAAATGAAAAAATCATTAATCAAATCATGACCATAAATGAACTTTATAAACATTTCAATACGATTCAGCTGGATAAGCATATTTTTCCCCTCCCAGTCCGCGGCTATAACTACAGCTATAAGGGGACTTGGGGTGCCAGCAGGGGATGGGGAGGAAGACGAATCCATGAAGGAACAGATATTTTTGCAGGGTATGGAACACCTGTATTATCTACTTCCTATGGTGTTGTAGAAGTAATGGGTTGGAATCAATTTGGCGGTTGGCGAGTAGGTATTCGGGATCATCATAACACGTATCACTACTATGCCCATTTAGCCTATTACAATAAAGATTTAAAAGTGGGCGATATTGTAGAACCAGGAACAATTCTTGGCGGCGTCGGAAGCTCCGGTTATGGCAAAGAAGGGACAAGCGGCAAATTTCCTCCTCATTTGCATTACGGCATGTATAAATTTAATGGAAGGACCGAATGGGCTTTTGACCCATATCCGTATCTTGTGCAATGGGAAAAACAAACGAAGCAGGAGAAAAAATAAAGTTGCTTTAGCGTGCAATTCGCTAGGGCAACTTTTTTGTTATTGCAAGTATTCTTGTAAAACCTGAAAGAATTTGCCGAATGGGAGCAAAAACTTTTCGATGATAGCTGAGGCAGCAAGGGTTAACACAAAAGTTGCAAGTGTTTGAATAAATCTCTTATCCCATTAATAATTTTATACTATTGAAAATTTTCTGTATTCATGTAACAATGATTGTAATTACATATAGCATTAAACTAATCACTAGGGGTGCTAATTCATTAGCTGAGAGAGGCATTGCCTCAACCCTTTGAACCTGCACTAGGTAATGCTAGCGAAGGGAAGTGGTTGCTGGGACTCGTTTTGTCTATTTTTGTATTGATTGTGTTTCGAGTTTTAGAGCCGCTTCTTTAATGAAGCGGTTTTTTTTATGAACCTAAAGGATGGGGGAAAACGATGAAATTTACAGATCGAATTTTTGAAAAATACCAATCCACTTGGAGAAAAAACCATGAACATCCATTTGTGAAAGAGTTGGGAGCAGGAACACTGGATTCTAACAAGTTCCGTTTTTACATGATACAAGATTATCTGTACTTGATTGATTATTCTAAATTGTTTGCGTTAGGTGCAGTGAAGGCACCAAATCTAGAAGTGATGACGGTATTTGCCAACCTGCTTTATTACACGATGAATCATGAAATGGCATTGCATAGGAAATATGCCAGCCGATTTGGCATAACGGAAAAAGAGCTGGAAGAGGCAAAACCGTCTCCGGTAAGTCTTGCTTACACCCACTACATGCTGGCAGTTGCCCAAAACGGTTCCATCGCAGAACTGGCAGCTGCGCACTTTGCTTGTGCTTGGAGTTATTGGGAAATTGGATGTGAACTGGCGAAAATTCCGGGGGCAAAAGAACACGAATTATATGGGGATTGGGTAAAAATGTACAGTTCAGAAGAATTTGGCCAGTCCGCACAATGGAACCTTGATTTGCTCAATCAATTGGCGGAAGGAAAGCAGGAATCTGAACTTCTGCGGCTGGAAGAAATCTTTTTAAATACAACTCGATTTGAGTATATGTTTTGGGATATGGCTTACCACCAACAAATGTGGCCGACGGATGAAAAAGTGCAACTATAACTTCTGCGAAGGAGAAGGGAAGTAGTTTGAGTGGAACTGCACGCAATTACGGATGGAAAGAAGGAAAGCCGAGAGCTGAAGGAAATTATTATATCCATTTCCCCGGTTGTAGATTACATTCATATCCGTGAAAAAAATAAACCACCCGGTGAGATTGTCGCTTTAATAGAGGAGTTGTTAAATGCAGGGGTGCCGAAAGAAAAACTTGTCATTAATGACAGGCTTGATATTGCTCTGCTTACCGGAATTCCGAATGTCCATCTTCCGGGAAATGGACTTCCGGCAGAGAAGGTAAAAACGGCTTATCCCCATATGAAAGTAGGGGTTAGCATCCATTCCATTGAAAAAGCAAAAAATGCCGAAAAATCGGGAGCGGATTACTGTTTCTTTGGCCATATATTTGAAACGGACAGCAAAAAGGGGATGGCAGGAAGGGGAACGGATGCGCTTGGTGAAATCGTTGAACAAGTGAAGATTCCTGTGATTGCCATCGGTGGAATTACGCCGGACAATGCGGTAAAAGTACTGGAGAAAAAAGTGCAGGGCATTGCAGTAATGTCTTACATTTTTTCTGCGAATCAACCGAAAGAAGCGGCAACCTTTTTAAAAAACATAGATTGCAAAGGGGGATGAAGTTGCAGCTTTATATTAATGGTCAGAAGACGGAAGTGGGGAGCAATGTTAAAAGCATTGAAGACTTGCTGAAGTTTTTTCAATTGCTAAATCGCATTGTCGTTGTTGAACATAACGGTGAAATTATTTTGAAAGAAGAGTACAGCAAACAACCGGTAAATGACGGCGACAAAATTGAAATCGTGCATTTTGTTGGAGGGGGATAAACGTGTTAAAAATTGCAGATAAAATCTTTCAATCAAGACTGTTGTTAGGTACAGGGAAATTTCCAAATTTTGAAATCCAAAGGGAAGCGGTGGAAGCATCCGGAGCGGAGATTTTAACTTTTGCCGTAAGAAGAATGAATATTTATGAACCATCTCTGCCAAATTTTTTGGAAATGCTTGATCTTTCAAAGTACACCCTCCTGCCGAATACTGCAGGGGCAAAAACGGCGGAGGAAGCGGTGAGGATTGCGAAGCTCGCCAAAGCTTCTGGACTATGTGACATGGTGAAAGTGGAAGTTATTGGGGATGATAAAACCCTTCTTCCGGATCCGATTGAAACTTTAAAAGCATCAGAAATGTTATTGGAAGAAGGATTCATTGTCCTTCCTTATACTTCTGATGATGTAGTTTTGGCGAAAAAACTGGAGGAATTGGGGGTACATGCCATCATGCCAGGTGCATCTCCAATCGGTTCCGGACAAGGCATTATCAATCCGTTGAATCTTTCTCTCATCATTGAGAATGCCAATATTCCTGTCATTGTCGATGCGGGAATCGGATCTCCAGCGGATTGTGCGATGGCCATGGAGTTGGGAGCAGATGGCATCTTGTTAAATTCAGCCGTGTCTGGAGCAAAAGATCCGGTGAAAATGGCAAAAGCTATGAAGTTGGCCATCGAAGCAGGAAGACTTGGATACGAAGCTGGCAGAATTCCGAAAAAACGTTATGCAGTTGCCTCTAGTCCGTTTGAAGGGATGCTCTATTCATAATGGAACGCTATTCTCGTCAACTTTTATTTTCTCCAATCGGTGAAGAAGGACAGAAAAAGTTGCTGAAAAGCCATGTGCTTATTGTTGGAGCGGGAGCGTTAGGTTGTGCGAATGCTGAGATGCTGGCTCGGGCGGGCATCGGGAAAATCACTATCATTGACCGGGATTACGTCGATTGGACGAATCTTGGCCGCCAGCAACTTTATACGGAAGAGGATGCGGAATGTAAACTGCCTAAAGCGGTTGCTGCACAGAAGCATTTACAAAGGATCAATTCAACTATTCAAATAGAAGGGCTTGTTGGAGACTTTTCTGTTGGAGCGGAAGAGATTGTGAAGGGTGTCAATCTCATCATAGATGGAACGGATAATTTTGAAACGAGGTTTTTTATCAATGATGTGTCGATGAAATACGTCATTCCTTGGATTCATGGAGCGGTTGTAAGAAGTTATGGAATGAGCGTTTCCATCTTGCCGAAAAAAACCCCTTGCTATCATTGTTTGCTCCAAGCGATTCCCTCCGAGGGCTTGACTTGTGATACCGTTGGGGTAATCAGTCCTGCGGTGCAAATGGTTGCATCCTATCAAACGGCTGAAGCTTTGAAATACTTTGTAAGCGGGGAAGTGTCCAAACAATTGGTTTCTTTTGATGTATGGCGAAGGGAGCATTCAATTATCGACATTTCAAAGTTAAAAAAGAGCGATTGCCCTTCATGCGGAAATAACCCTGCATATCCTTATTTGACAATGGAAACGGGATTGAAAACAGCGGTATTATGCGGCAGAAATACTGTGCAAATCCGGCCGCAACAAAAACAACAAATTTCATTGGCGCAAATATCAAAAAGGCTTCAACCAATCGTTCAAAACTTGAAAGTCAATCCTTACTTGATTTCCTTCCAAGCAGAAAATGTTCAAATTGTGCTTTTTCAAGATGGCAGGGCATTGGTGCATGGGACGAAGGAAAAAGAAAAGGCAAAAAGGATTTATCAGCGTTTTATAGGAGCGTAAATCAGAGAACGAAAATTTAAAAGGAAGCGGGGAACAGACACTCCGCTTCTTCAAAATAAAAAGCCCTCCTGAACGGAGAGCCATTTTACAAACATCATGTTTGTGATAAATAAGCCGCCTTGCCGTAATATTATAGAAAGTTTTAAAACCACGACTCCACCAGGTGGGTGTTCGCAGAAGGTTTCCTGTCTATCGTCATTCACCGCAGTGTGACGCCCGCCATTCCACCTTCGATCTAAAACTCCCTTTTACAGTTCAAAGGTTAAAACTTAATATTCTACGTACAACGCAGCTTTATTGTAATAGTAATGGAATATGTAATTTCACGCAAGTAAGTATCTTCTCAAGAAAAAGTCAATTATTTAAGGTGAAAACAGCTAAAGGATTTTTTTGTAAACAAAAATAAAGCCTCAATTTCGATAGAACGGTTTATTCATTTTGAGGCTTTATTTTGTCCAATATTTCATTAGTCAATTTTGCGACGTCAATTTGAGTGTCTTCTTTCATGACGTCTTTTAAAATTTCATTTCGGAAATAATTGACGCTCACCTTTAAAGGCATTTGAAGAAGTTTGGATAATGCTTGCTGATACATGATGATAAATTCTTTATCCTTATTGCCTCGCTTTAATTCAGCGAAGGACTCATAAAATTGGTCAAGCTTATCGGCAAACTCAAGGAGCCTTCCTTCCAATGTTCCATCTTTTCCTTCCTTCATTCGCTGAAAGAAGATTTCCTGGAATTCTGGTGGAATCTCTTCTTTTATAAATTTTTCCATCATTTTTTCTTCCACATGGGCAAGCATTTGTTTCAACTCTTCGCTGGCATGTTTTACCGGTGTTTTAATATCGCCGATAAACACTTCGGCAAAGTCATGGTTGATGGTTTTTTCATAAAGTGATTTCCAATTTACTTTAGCCCCGTGCAGTTCTTCCAAAGTTCCGAAAAACAATGCGTATTGGGCAACTTTCCATGAATGGGCGGCCACATTATGTTCTTCAAATTTAAAACGTCCAGGCGCTCGAAAAATTCGTTCCAAATCATTTAAACTTGTAAAAAATCTATGAATTCCGATTGTCAACACTCCTATCATGTATTGATGAAATATACACACTATTTTATCCAAAGAGTTTTCTTTTAAACAAATGAATTGTCACGAAATCTCAAATAAAAAGTATTTTAAATACATGTTATACTAAGAGTAGCATAAAGGAATGGAAGTGATGAACTTGTTGCATACCGTTTTTTTATATATCCATATTTTAAGCGCAGTGATTTCGATAGGACCTTTAGTAACTTTAATTCCCATCACAAAGAAAATGGAAACAGCTGATGAAAAAGAGATGGTCGGATTTGTGAAGTCGTTTCAACTTGCGATTACGGTGGTAAAACATGCTGGCCACATTCTTGTAGTCTCCGGAGCGATTCTTGTCATGATTTCCGGATGGACATGGAAGGATTCGTGGATTGTGCTTACTTTGGCTATTATGTTTTTATCGATTGTGTTTTTGGCGAGAGCTTTTAAACCGACTTTAAATACTTTTGGAACAAATGCGTTTAAAAAAGAAGAATTTATTTCAAAATTGCGGAAAGCTACATGGAAATATATTTTTCTATTGCTCATTATGCTATGGTTAATGGTTTCAAAGCCGATGTTCTGGTAGGCGAATCAAAAGATTGTAATATTATACATATGATAAACTACAAAAAACGGTACTATTTATAGTATGATAAAGGTGTGTACTGACGAAGGGCAATATATGAAAAAAGCGAATGGAGAAAACGCACTGTTTTCCCGTTCGCTTTTTTATTGTTTATACCGAAACATCAATAATATTTCCTTTATATGGATGATTTGCTTCAGGCTGAGGTTGTTCCAACATCTCTACTACACCCGCGGCTCCTAAATTGAGCGCTCTGTCTAAAATGCTCAATTGGACTGTTTGTTGTAATGAGGCAAGTTGGCTTGACATGATTGAATTGATATCCATAAAAAAATCCCTCCTTTCGAATAATATCGGAAAGTTTTTCAAGTTTCCCACCGGTTTTTGAATATTTATCCAATCCCTTGTCGAAACTTTTTTCGAAGGAGGGAAGCTATGTGAAAAAAATGATTTGTTATAGTTTACCATTCAACCTGCTTCTTTTAGGGGGCTGCGGTTTTTTGGGAGCAACAAATGACAATTCTGAACAAATATCAACAAAAGCACAAGCCGCTTTAACTGCACAAGCAACAATGATTGATACAGAAGGTAAGGAATTGGGGATTGTGAAATTTACCGAATCAAAAGAAGGTGTTCGAATCCATGTGAAATTGGAAAATGTGCCGGAAGGGGAGCATGGTTTTCACATTCATGAAGTCGGAAAGTGTGAAAAGCCGACGTTTGAATCTGCTGGAGCCCATTTTAATCCTGGAGGAAAAGAGCATGGTTTTGAAAATCCAAAGGGCTTCCATGCAGGAGATTTGCCTAATGTGAAGGCGGACGAAAGCGGCGTTGTCGATGTGGAATTTATAGCCAAGCATATTACTTTAGAAAAAGGAAAAGAACATTCATTGTTTGATGAAGATGGCAGTGCTGTCATTTTGCATGAAGTTTCGGATGATTACAAAACCGATCCATCTGGCAATTCCGGCGTGCGTATTGCTTGCGGTGTAATAGAGTCCAAATAAAATTTCTAGGTTGTTGCTCTAAGAGAGTGACAACCTATTTTTATTTTTTGAATATAATTTTAAATAGTAATAGTATTTAGAAAATTAAAACTTCAAATGTACTATAACAATGATGCAATCGCTAGAATCATTGGTGTTACAACAAAAATTCTGTTTAGATAATAATATATACTTACTAAAACTCTATTATTCTATAAAAAAGATTTGACATGAGCAAATAATAATAGTTACAATTGAACTGTATTAATACACAATTGAGTGTTGTAAACAAAGAGGAGGGGATTTTATATGAAAAGCAAAAAGTTTCTGTTTCTGACAGTGCTTAGCATTATGATGGTGATGCTTTTAGCAGCATGTGGGGGAAAAGATGAAGATTCCAGCACAAGCGAAAGTTCAACAGAAGGGGATAAAAATACATCATCATCAGACATCAAATTCTTAAGTTTGGTAACTGGTGGTACACAAGGTACTTACTATGCACTAGGTGGTACATTTGCGGATTTAATTTCAAATGAAACTGGCATTAAAACAACTGCGGAAGTTTCACAAGCATCTGCTGCAAACGTTAATGCTTTAAAAGCAGGAGACGCTGAAATCGCTTTCGTGCAAACAGATATTGCATATTATGCGAAAAACGGTCTTTTAATGTTTGACGGTGAACCAATGGATGATTTAGTGGCAATTGGCGCCCTTTATCCAGAAACAGTTCAACTTGTAACAACATCAAAATCAGGTATTAAATCTTTTGATGATTTAAAAGGTAAAAAAGTTTCTGTTGGTGCTCCAGGTTCAGGTACTTATGCAAACGCTGAACAATTGTTAGAAGTACATGGTTTAACAATGAATGACATCCAACCACAAAACTTAGACTTCGGTGAATCTGTAGACGGTTTACAAGCTGGACAAATTGATGCAGCCTTCATTACTGCAGGATATCCAACTGCTGCTGTAGAAGCATTAAGCGCACAAGCAGATGTAGTGATTGTTCCTGTAGATCCTGAAAAAGCAAAAGCATTAATTGAAAAATATCCATATTACAAAGAAGATGTGATTCCAGCTGGTACATATGGCTTAGCGGAAGATGTGCCAACTGTTTCCGTACTTGCAATGCTTGCAGTGAAAAAAGATTTGCCTGAAGATGTTGCATACGGTATTGCAAAAGCAATCTACGAAAATACAGACAAAATTGGACATGCTAAAGCGGAATACATTAAGAAAGAAACTGCTTTAGACGGCATCGGTATTGATGTGCATCCTGGTGCGAAAAAATATTTTGAAGAATAATGATGGATTTTAGCAAAGTGAAGGGCTTGAAGGCTAATGCTTCTTCAGGCCCTTTATGCATGGAGCGGTAACATGAAAAAAAATGTAGTTGTTCTAGTGATAGCGGTATTGATCTTTTTCTTCTTCCCTCCTCTTTTTCCTGTTATTTCCTTCACTGAAACAAGAACAAATGATCCGCATATGTATTACGTAAATATGGGAAAAGATCAAACCTTTCAAATTCGTTTTACTCATTCCATTCACCGAACAGACGTTTTAGAAACCTATGAAGCAACGGATGGGAAGATAAAAATGATTTCGATGGAATATGAAGATGTGGCAATTGGCATGCCAGCTCATGCAGAAGAAGGGGAAAAATTAACGTATGAGGATGGAAAATATAAGCTTTATACAAATAAAATAGTGGAAAACTTTGTCCTCTACGTTGGAGATATCAATATGGATTTGTATTTAAATTATGGGGGTAAGGAATATAATTTGAAAAAAACGCTTCAACGTGGAAGTTCTTATGTAATTGAAGTCAAAAAAGTTTCCTTTTATGAAAAATTGAAAGGAGTGCGACTTGCATATGAATACGACTACTGATAACCAACTAGAAATGCTGACGGAAGAACAGAAGCAAGAATTGTTAGAAAAGTATGACACCGAATCCAATGTAAGAAAAGTCAGTGGAGTAGTAAAATGGATTGTTTTTGGTCTGCTGCTAGCTTTTTCTCTATTTCAACTATATACAGCGATTTTTGGCCAATTTACAGCCTACTTGCAACGCAGTATCCATTTAGGATTTGGTTTAACCATTATATTTCTTTTATATCCTATACGCAAGAAAGGACCGAAAACAAAAGTTCCTTTTTATGACTATCTATTAGCGATTATTGCCGCGATTACAGGAATATATTGGACACTCAATTATGAAAGGCTTGTAACGAGTTTAGGTCAAATTAATCAAACAGATTTTATCGTTGGGGCAATTGTGATTTTACTTGTATTAGAGGCTGCAAGAAGAGCAGTTGGCCTTCCAATTACCATCATTGCAGCACTATTCCTAGTATATGCATTTTTTGGCCCTTATATGCCGGACTTTTTGGCTCACCGGGGGCAATCTCTTGAACAAATTGTCAACCTAATGTATTTCTCAACAGATGGTATTTTGGGTACGCCAATTAGTGTATCAGCTACTTATATTTTTGCTTTCCTGTTATTTGGAGCGTTTCTAGTAAAAACAGGGGTAGGTTCCTATTTTAACGATTTGGCCGTTGCCATTGCGGGGAAATTAGTTGGCGGACCGGCAAAAGTAGCCATTTTCTCATCCGCCTTGCAAGGTACTATTTCAGGTAGTTCTGTTGCCAATGTAGTAACTTCCGGCTCTTATACTATTCCAATGATGAAGAAATTGGGATATAAAAAGGAATTTGCTGGTGCCGTAGAAGCAGCCGCTTCAACAGGTGGTCAGATAATGCCTCCTATTATGGGAGCAGCCGCATTCTTGATGGTTGAATTTATCGGTCGAGGCATCACATATTGGGATATTGCAAAGGCAGCCATTATACCAGCCCTTTTATATTTCTCTGGAATTTGGATTATGACACACTTTGAAGCCAAAAAATTAGGGCTTCGCGGTTTATCTGAAGATGAGCTGCCAAATCTGAAAGAGGTTTTCAAAAAATTATATTTGCTTATTCCAATTCTATTAATTATTGTGCTCATGATGATAGGAGTTCCGGTTATTCATGCAGCATTATATGGCATTTTATCTTGCATCATCATTGGTTTTATCAACAAAGATGTGAAATTTGGAGTAAAAGACATTATTGAAGCACTTGTGGATGGAGCAAGAACGGCATTGGCTGTAGTGGCAGCTACTGCATGTGCAGGAATTATTGTAGGGGTTGTTGTAAAAACGGGACTTGGTTTAAGCTTGGCCAACAGTTTAGTAGAATTAGCTGGAGGAAATATCTTATTAACGTTATTCTTTGTAATGATTGCTTCCCTTATTTTAGGGATGGGGTCTCCAACAACAGCTAACTACGTAATTACTTCCACAATTGCAGCACCTGCGATTGTTACATTGCTTGCACCAGATGTTCCTCAAGCAGCGATTCCAGTAGTTGTGTTATTATCCGCCCATTTCTTTGTATTCTACTTCGGTATCATCGCGGATATTACACCGCCAGTTGCGTTGGCAGCCTTTGCAGCATCCGGAATTTCTGGCGGAGATCCAATAAGAACAGGGGTAAACTCCGCAAAATTAGCTATTGCTGCATTTATTATTCCATATATGATTGTGTTCTCCCCAGCATTGTTAATGATTGATGTAGCATTGTTAGAAGTTATTTGGGTAGTATTTACTGCATTCATGGGCATGATTGCAATTGGTGCAGGAGTTATTGGATATTGGTACAGAAAAATCAATTGGCTTGAAAGAATTATTTTGATTATCGCTGGGCTTTTAATGATATATCCAGAATCCTTCTCAGATATTGCAGGATTAATCATCTTTGGCATCATGTTTGCCATTCAAATGTTTACAAAAAGTAAAGGGAACAATAAAATAAAAACAACTTTGGGTTAATGGTTTATATCCGTCTCTATGGGAGGCGGATTTTTTTTAAAATCAAAAAAGGAAGAGACGATGATATAGGTAAAGAAATGTGAAAACCTTTGAATGATTATTGCATGTGTGGAGTATTTGTTAAGGTGTGGGCAAAAGCAATTAATAAATATGGTGACTTTATGTATAATAGAGTAAGCAAAAGTATCGAGGTGCGAAAAAATGGGTCATGTTAAAACCTATGAAGAGGTCATCTTTAGTTGGTTTGATCTTTTTCATAGTTGTCCAGAAGTAAGTTGGAAAGAGTATCAAACGACAAATAAAATTGCCGCTATACTAGATGAGTTAAAAGTTCCGTACAAGCGTTTTACGGATATGACAGGGCTTGTGGCGGAAATTGGCAAAGGGGATGAAGTGATTGCGGTAAGGGCAGATATCGATGCCCTTTGGCAAGAAGTGGACGGAGAGATGAGAGCGAATCATTCCTGTGGCCACGATGCCAATATATCCATGGTGTTAGGTGCTTTACTAAGAATTAAAGATTACCCTTTAAAGAAACGGATTCGTTTCATCTTCCAACCAGCTGAAGAAGTTGGGGGAGGGGCCATTGAAATGGTGAAGCGCGGAATCGTTGATGATGTGTCCTATCTCTTTGGCATTCATTTAAGACCGATTGAAGAACTGCCTTTTGGCAAAGTGTCGCCAGCTGTGCATCATGGTGCAGCCTTGTTTTTGCAAGGGGAAGTGCGCGGTGTTGATGCCCACGGAGCAAGGCCGCATCAAGGGAAAAATGCCATTGACGTTATCTTTGCCATTCAGCAAATGTTGAAAAATATTTATATCAGTCCTTTTGAACCTCATAGTGCGAAATTGACAAAAGTCGTGGCAGACGGCGGCAGTGTCAACATCATTCCGGGTAATGCGACCTTTTCAATCGACATTCGGGCGCAAAAAAATCGGGTGATTGACGCCATTCAACTTCATGTAGAACACGGTCTTCGTCATATCAGCAAAATGTTCGAAACGGAAATTGTTTGGGATTGGTACGATAAAACGCCGGGCGCAGAAGTGTCCAAAGAAGCAATGGAAATCGCCGCAAAAGCCATTAAAGAAACAGTGGGCGAAGGTTTTCTAGCCGCTCCGGTGCAAACGCCAGGAAGCGATGATTTTCATTTTTATACCGTATCCAAACCGGAATTGAAAGCAACGATGATTGGCATCGGTGCAGATTTGAAGCCGGGCCTTCATCACCCTTATATGACGTTCAATAAAGATGCGCTGATTATCGGCGCCAAAGTATTAGCGAAAACATTACTTAATGCAACAGAGTATAATATAGAAGGAAGTAGTATTCAATGAACATCAAGAGAATTGAAATTTTAGCTGTACATTTCCCATTAGTAAAACCATTTATTGTTAGTTACGGTACTTATCCGAAAATGCCTTCCATTATTGTGAAGCTGACAACGGATGATGGTTTGGTTGGATGGGGGGAAAGCGTACCGGATGAACACGTAACAGGGGAAACATTTGAATCCACTTTTCATGTACTCAAACATTCCCTTGCACCTGCTATGTTGAATGAAAATCCGTGTCATTTTGAAGCGATTCATGAAAAAATGGATCGAATCGTGAAAGGCTCCCCAAGTGCGAAAGCAGCGATCGATATCGCATGTTTCGACTTGGTCGGAAAAAAGCTGGGAGTTCCTGTTTATCAATTGATTGGCGGAAGATTTCACAAAAAGTTCCCAATCACTCACGTTTTAAGCATCGATGAACCTGATAAAATGGCAGATGAAGCACAAGAAAAAGTACAAGAAGGATATCGTTCCTTTAAGATGAAAGTCGGTACGGAAGTAGAAAGAGATGTCGAAAGAATAAAAGCCGTCAGACAGCGCGTTGGAGAGCATATTGCCATTCGTGTGGATGTCAACCAAGGATGGGTCAATAGCTCTAATACGTTAAAAGCATTGCGGTATTTAGAATCCCTTGGTATTGATTGGGTTGAACAGCCAGTCCTTGCAGATGATATTGATGGAATGATGGAAGTGAAATCAAAATCCAGAATTCCGCTTATGATAGATGAAGGACTTTGCAGCTTCCGTGATATGAGGGAAATTATAGCGAAAAAGGCGGCAGATAAAGTCAACATTAAGTTGATGAAATGCGGGGGCATTTATCCAGCGGCGAAACTGGCGACAATGGCGGAAATGGCCGGCATTGAGTGCCAAATCGGTTCCATGGTTGAATCCTCCATTGCATCAGCAGCCGGTTTTCATGTAGCTTTTTCGAAAAAAATCATTAAAAGTGTCGAATTGACGGGTCCTCTTAAATTTAAAACGGATATTGGCGATTTAAAGGAATCATATAAAATCCCTTATATTGAACTTTCTGACAAGCCAGGTTTAGGCGTGCAAGTTGATGAAGATGTTTTATCTTCATTAACAATTGCTTCTTGCATCGTTGAATCAAAACTATAAGGTGGCTATCATGTGCGAAATAATTGAAAAAGGCGTTTTAAAGGATATTGTTTATTATGTAAAAAAATTGAAAATGAGTGATTTGCCTCAAATTTTGGCTCTCCAGCAAGCTGTCGTTAATTCGCTCCCCAATCAAGAAACGCTGCAACCTCTTACGATTGAGGAATTTCAGTATATTTTACAGGGCAATGGGTTGATGATAGGAGTTTTTGTTGACGAGCAGCTAATCGCTTTTCGGGCGCTTTTAATCCCTGAATTGGATGACCAAGGTCTCGGGAAAGATATTGGGCTTGTGGACGAGGCGGATTTGAAGCGGGTTCTGTACCAGGAAATTTCAAATGTCCATCCGGATTTTCGAGGATATGGGCTTCAGAAAAAAATGGCCCAAATTATTATGAAGAAAATTGATACATCCCGATTTGACTATGTGCTGGCAACCGTGATGCCTTATAATATACCGAGCATGAAGGATAAGTTTTATCAAGGTATGTATATTGCTGCTTTGAAAGAAAAATATGGCGGGAAGTTGCGCTATATTTTCGCCAAACCTTTGCATAAAGAATTGCAGCTTGAGAAAGAGTCTGTATGGATTTCCATGGGAGATATCGAAGGGCAAAAAAATCTGCTACATAATGGATATGTGGGCATTGCAATCAAAGAGCAAGGCAATAAGTGGTTTGTTGAATTTAAGAAAGCATTGGAGAAAGGCTTGGAGTAATCCAAGTCTTTTTCAGTGGGAATGAATGTGCCAAAAAGAAAAAACACCAAGCCGCAAAAGACTTGTTGTTTTTCTATGAAATTAGTGGATATTTCTTTTCTTGAAACTGCCGCCGCGAACTTCTGCAATATCGCTAATGGTAACGAATGCATTTGGATCTTTTTGACGGACAATCGTTCTTAATTTACTTTCTTCCATGCGGTTGATGACGCAGTAAATCATTTCTACAGGCTCATTCGTATATCCGCCGACTCCTTCAATATAAGTGACGCTTCGTCCAAGACGATTGATAATGGCTTGGCCGATTTCTCTTGAATTTTTGCTAATGATCGTAACAGATTTTGCATCTTCAAGACCTGTTTCAATGATGCTGATGACTTTTGAAGCAATGTAGTAAGCGATTGCTGAAGAAAGGGCCCCTTCAATACCAAATACAAAACCGACAAAAATAAAGATAAATACATTGATGACTAAGATGATTTCACCGGTTGAAAAAGGGACTTTTCTGCTGATTAATACCGCTAACATATCTGTGCCGTCTAACGCGCCGCCATTGCGCAAAGCTAAACCCATGCCAATACCAAGCAGGATACCGCCTGAAATTGTGACTAATAAAGAATCGCCATTGATAATCGTTGGTATATGATGCATTAAAGATGTAGCAATTGATAAAGTAGCGATTCCTATAATGGAGTTAATTGCAAAGGTTTTTCCGACTAATTTGTAGCCTAAAAAAATAAATGGGATGTTTAAAATTGCTAAGAAAAGACCTAATGGAAGAGGAGTAAGTGTGGACAACATAATGGAAATACCGGTTATACCACCGTCCGAGACGCTGTTAGGAATTAATACTGCTTCTAGTCCGTAAGCAGCAATAAATGCGCCGATTATAATAAATATAATACTTGAGATTCTGCTTAAAAACATTGGTTCATGGTTTTCATATACTCCGTTCATTTCACTCATATGTATTGGCTCCAATCCTTTCCCCACAGAATGCTTTTTTATTTTACCAAAAATTAAAAGCTCTTGCACTTTAGAACGTTAATAAATTTTTAATAAATTTAGAAAAAATTATAAGAAAAAAATTTCCAAACCGGTCTTATCAGTTTGGAAATCTTTCTATGGCTATTTCATTGGACAAAAAGTGCAGGCTTCAAGACCTGGGATGTCTTTTGAGAAGCAGCAGCTTTTTCTGACAGGTTTATTGATAAGGTCCATAGGGCTTTTTCCGTTTGTATATTGATAAAACCATGACTTATTGGAGAAACGCTGCCATACTTTTGTGTCTTCCAGAATTTCAATATCTTCAAAGGCCCGATCAGCAAGCAAAGGATTTTGCAGTAATTCATAATAATTCCACAACATATAGCCGAAAATGTTTTCCCAAAGCGTCAATGGGGAAATGGTTGTCGTTTCCCTGAGTTGCATAATAATTTGATGGGCTTGATAAAGAATTTTAGAAATGACATATTCCCGTTCTTTATCTTCTACATAGCGAAAGTCTGTTGGCGTAATGTAAGTGCCAAGGGTATCCATGCCATATTCATGCACATGAAAGTAGCGTACGTCTTCTAATTTTCCGTCCCACATGATATTGTAAGCCGCGAGAAAATAAAATTGACTAGCCACAAACATTCCGTAGCGGCGACAAAAGTGGGAAATGGCTGCCGCCTCTGTTCCAGCTTGAGTAATTTCCATCATGAGCTTTAAAAAATCTGGCAGAAAAAATTCTTTATGTATATTTTCCAATGTGAATAAAGGCGTTCTTGGTTCTTCTGTAAAGATGCTGTAGGAATTTAAAAAGACAAGCTGTTCATAAGTCAAGGCTGGCATTGTATCACCTCTAAGTTCTATAAGCTCTGCATTTTAATATAACATATTTTTTCTGTTTAAAGGAAAAGACAAAACGCTTGGGCTTATATGTGAGAATTTTAAAGAATGGTCTGTATGGTTTATAAAAAAGATCCTCATTTTCGTAAAAGGGAAAATGAGAATCTTTTTACTTTGACTATTTTCCTTTGGCTTCAAAGAGTTGGACGATTTCAATAATGACTTTTGCAGCGAGCTCCATCGTTTCGGCGGATACGAATTCAAATTTGCCGTGCATATTTTCGCCTCCAGCAAAAATGTTCGGCGTCGGCAGCCCCATATAGGAGAGTTGGGAGCCGTCTGTTCCTCCCCGAACCGGTTCAATGATCGGCTTGATATTTAAATTTTCCATGGCTTGTTTCGCGATATCGACAATTTCTTTCACCGGCTCAATTTTTTCACGCATATTGTAATATTGGTCTTCCAATTCAACGGTAATGGCATCTTCGCCGTACTCTTCCTTAATCCGTTGTTCCACTAGGCGGAAATAGTCTTTTTTCGCTTCGAATTTTTCACGGTCATGGTCTCGGATAATGTAAGATAGAGTTGCTTCCTCGATAGTTCCATTAAAGTTCATTAAATGGATAAATCCTTCATACCCTTCCGTTTTTTCAGGAACGGCATTTTGCGGCATAAAGTTATGGAATTTAATGGCCATCGTGATGGCATTGACCATTTTTCCTTTGGCCGAGCCAGGATGAACGCTGATGCCGCGAGTCGTTACTTTTGCATAAGCCGCATTGAAACTTTCGTATTGCAATTCACCAAGAGGGCCTCCATCCATTGTGTAGGCAAAATCTGCACCAAAGGCTTGTACATCAAACTTATGTGGTCCGCGACCGATTTCTTCGTCAGGGGTAAAGGCGACACGAATTTTTCCATGCTTAATTTCAGGGTGCTCGACTAAATATTCCATGGCAGTCATAATTTCCGCAATTCCTGCTTTATCATCCGCCCCAAGCAAAGTCGTGCCGTCTGTTGTAATCAATGTTTGTCCCACGTAATTTTTTAAATTAGGGAATTGGCTAGGAGATAAGACGATGCCATCATTCAGTTGAATATCTCCACCATCATAATTGTCAATTCGCTTCGGTTGTACATTTGCACCGGAAAAATCAGGGGAAGTATCGACATGGGCCAAAAAGCCAATAGTTGGCACTTCCTTTTCTGTATTGGCTGGCAATGTAGCAAATAAATATCCGTTTTCATCTAACGTAATTTCTGTCAATCCGATTTCTGCAAGTTCCTCTTTTAATACATTCAATAAATCCCATTGTTTTTCCGTAGAAGGGGTTGTAGAGCTTTCCGGATTAGACTGGGTATCAATTTTTGCATAGCGGACCAATCGTTCAATCACTTTTTCTTTCATGATGTTGCCTCCTTCAACCTTATTGTCCTCATTGTATCATTTTTCCTATTTTTTGATGAGAAAAAAGATTGAAACTATTTTCAATCTTCTTTCGTAGAATAGAGAAAGGAAGGTGAAAGTGATGTCCCAACTCATTCTATCGACGCTTATTTTTTCCCTTATCACTGCGGTTCTTATTGTGCCGTTGACGAGAAGATTGCCGAAAGATAATGTATTGACCTTTAAACAAATTTTGCAGGCTTTCATATTGGTATTCATCGCCAGCTGGCTGCTTTATTTTTTAATGGTCTACTTTACAAAAATCGATGTGCAGTGGACAATCGCCCTCTATGCATGGCCGGTGATTTTGCTATTGGGTGTTCTTGCTTCAAGGGGAGCGGAACAAAAAGTAAAAGGGTTATTGTTCATTGCTAGTTTCATTGGACTTTTTTATTTGTTGATTGCACCAATTTTTAACGCTGAGGAAAAGTACGAATCTGCAAAAATGGAAGAAAAAGTGGAAATTGAACCGTTTGATGAAACGAAAACTCCTGCCAGCGTTCCCCCGCAATTTGCCGAAAATAAAATGAAAAAAGCTTTTGGCCAAGTGCCAAATACGAGTTTTTATGAACTTGGCAATTTGCAAATACAAAAGGTGAACGGGAAGTATGTTTATATCGCTCCCGTTGAGTTTGCTGGATTTTTTAAATGGTTGAATGGTAAAACAACGCCTGGCTATTTTAAGATGAGCGCAACGGATGCCAATGATAATCCGGTCTTTGTTGCAAAGGAAATGGTTTACGTGCCTTCAGCATTTTTTAATAAAAATTTAGAACGGCATATTCGTCTCGAATATCCGACGCTCATTTTCTACGGTGAGCCTCAGATGGAGGTGGATGATGATGGGACGCCTTATTATATCCGTTCTTACGGTGAATTTATTTCAGCACGGAATGGGTTTGATGTGAAAGGAATTGTGATGGTGGATGCTTATTCAGGGGCGATGGAGAAAATTCCTTTAGAGGAAGTGCCTGAATTTATTGACGGGGCTGTTTCACCTGAAGCAGTGAGCCTGCAAAACAGCTATTTCGGTAAATATGTCCATGGCTTCTGGAATAGCGTCTTTGGTAAAAAAGATGTGAAGCTGCCTTCCGATGAAGGAACGGAGGCCAATGTGAGCCCGGTCTTTAACCAAGATGGGGAAATGTATTACTTTACGGATTTCACAAGCCCGAAAGAAGGCGTAGATTCCATGCTTGGCTATTCATTAACTCATGCGCGGACAGGAAAAGCGGTGTATTACACAGGAAATTTAGAAGAATCGTATATGGATTCCCAAGGGGCTTTAGATATTATTGAGAAGAAGTTTATTGAAAAACAATGGCATGGAGCTATGCCAATCCTTTACAATTTCTATGGAGAAGCGAGCTGGCTTGCACCGGTTCTTGATTCCAACGGCTTTCTGCAAAATTACTTTATCGTCTCTGCAGCCAATCCGGAAATTTCCGTTTATGGTTCAACTCCAAATGAGGCGTTAAGGCAATATAAAACGGCTTTATCCCGAGGAGCAAGTTCGGTGGAAGGTTCAAGCAACGCCGAGGAGAAAACTGTTGCTGGAGTGGTTCTCCGCGTATATAAAGAACGGGTTGGTGATTATACTCTTGTTTCCTTCTTGCTCAATAACGGACAAAACTTTGTGGTAAGTTCACAAAATGAGCCGCTCTCCATCTACCTGCAAGAAGGGGATCAAGTAGTGATCCGTTATTTAGAAACGGGTGAAATCTTCTTGCCGGTAAAGGCGTTGAAAATTGAAGGAGTCGTCAATATCGGTTTATAAAGAAAGGGCTGTCCAGAAAGTCGAACACTTTCGGAAACAGCCTTACTTCTTATAGTAATATTCTCTTAAAAACTTTCCCTGCGGTGGTTACAAAACGCGCCTCCTCGTCGCAATTTATCTGCGGCAAAAACTCTAGCTAAAGCCGCAAAGGGGACGTCTCAACTTTTCAGACGCCCCTTTAATTGTTGATCATTTTGGAAGATTACTCTGAACGCTGCTTAATATAATTGAGCATTTCTTGTTTTCTTGACTGCATTTGTTCTTCTTTGTAGGGATTGACTTTTGAGAATTGCTTCTTTTGTTCTTGTAATTGCTTGCGTTCCATGGTAAAACGATTTTTTGGTTCATGTTCGAATATATATTCTAAATGGAACAGTTGAAGGAGTGCTACTTCAGGATTCTCCAGATTATATACAAATTTGATATTCCAAACGGTTGTGTAGGAAATATATTGATTCACATATTCTGTAGCATACTGGTATTTTTGCTTATCAATTTTATGTTCAATGCTTCGATGGATATTTCCTAAGCATAGGTTAATTTCAGCAATTGTCCGGTAATAACTTCTTATATGTTTAAGATGTTGGCGTTCGAGGGATAAAGCGACTTGTTTATGTTGTCTCATCATTTCTCTTCCCTTCGCGGCATCATGATTAATTTGGAAAAACTGACCAATTTATTTTATTTTAATATGCCAGATGTTTGAAAAAAAGGATTAAGGAGCGAAATAGGAATATTTAATCAGTTTAAATGTGAAAATAGTTCTATAATGGAGATAGCTGTAGACCTTATTATTTATCTTTATACATTTTTAGTTTTATTGGATTGGGCATTATAGAAGTTTAAGAGAAAAAATAAAGAGTTTTGACAAATCTAAAAAAACATCACTTTCTCCAAAGAGAAAATGATGTTTTTTTGATATGTTATTAAAAATTGATTTCCGTTCCGGGAACGCTTTCCGCGGGGCCCGGCTAGCCTCCTCTGAGTCATTCCTTCGCTCCTCGTGGTCTCGAGAGGGCTCGTCGCAGGAAAGCTTTGCTTTGCGACTAAGCGTGCGCGACAGGAGCTCGCCCCGTCACTCCAATCAATTTTTCGTTAGTTCAATTTTTTATCAAAACTCTTTCAGCTACCCCTATAATTTTTGGTTTATGTCCCAGCCTCTTTATGATTATTTCCAAGTGAATCCTTTGGACGCTAAAAATTCTTTGATGAATGGACGGCGTTGTTCACTGAGGAAATCCGCCATTTGCTTCGTCCAATTGGATACTTTTTGATTGGAGCTTCTGGATGCATAATAGTTTTCCATAATCGCATCGTATTTATCTAAAAGCTCATCATATTTTTCAGCATCATATTCATTTTCATGCAATACGGCTTCCACTGGGAGTCTTGGTTTTGTTTCATTTCGTTTTGTTGGTTTCCCGATTGTCATTGCAAAGAGCGGGAAGACGTGTTCTGGAAGGTTAAATAATTCGCTGATTTCTTTTGGATTGTTTCTTGCGCCGCCGATATAACAAATGCCGTAGCCTTCAGATTCTGCCGCAACGACAAAGTTTTGCGCAAAAATCGCCACATCCGCAACACCCACTAAGACATTTTCCGCCGTATCCACTGTAATATCGACACCGTGTTTTTTCCCAGCTACTTCTAATCGTTTAAAGTCGACACAGAATAACAAAGCAGCCCCGGCTGTTTGAAATTGAAATTCATTTTTGGAAAGTTCTCCGAGTTTTTGTTTCTTTTCTTCATCTGTCACCAAAATTACACTATAGGCTTGTACAAAATGGGAAGAAGCAGCCATTTGTGCCGTTTGAATTAGATCAATAATTTTTTCTTTTGGTATTTCTTCTCCTGTATATTTGCGTACAGATGTATGACTACGCAATAATTCTTTTACGTTCAACATTTACACCCCTTTTATGTACTGGTTAAGTTGAAGATCGCTCTTTAAAGCGATGTTTCTCTTCCTAAAGGTATCATATTATACTTTTTAGCCAATGACAAAAATTTGAATTAAAGAACGCCTATCCATTCATAATAGGACAAGAAGGTAGGCTCGGTTTATCATCGGCATTCCGAATTGGATGAAATCTTTTGTTGTGAAGGCATATTACAGAGGAAAATGAAGAGAATCGCTTTTTCGGCACAGTCTTTACAAGAAGATATTTTGGGGGGGAATGAACATTTTTTTCTCTTCATTTATGGAAAAATCAATTTTGTTCTATTATACTCAAAAAAATAAAGAAGTTTTAAAATTTTCAAAAAGTGGTTGACAGAGTGGGATACTATGTTTTATAGTTAATCCAACGATGGAAAATCAATCATACTCTTATCAAGAGAGGCGGAGGGACTAGGCCCAAAGATGCCCGGCAACCTGCAAGAAATTGCAAAGGTGCTAAATCCTACAGACGTTTGTCTGAAAGATAAGAGGAGGAAATGTACGTGTACAAAGCCCTCTTCTTATATGAAGAGGGTTTTTGTTTTATCTTCCATGCCTTCTCGAAACCTTCCATCAAATTTATGTTTAGGAGGAAATATCATGTCCGAATTCAAACCAGAAACGCTATTACTTCACGGTGGTCAACAACCTGATCCAGTAACAGGTGCAATTGCCGTTCCGATTTATCGCACGACGGCTTATGCCTTCAAAAACACAGAACATGCACGAAAATTATTTGCCCTTGAAGAAGCCGGAAACATTTATTCCCGCATCATGAACCCGACAGTCGATGTGTTTGAAAAGCGTGTTGCCTTGCTAGAAGGGGGCTCTGCAGCTGTTGCTCTATCTTCCGGTCAGGCGGCAGTTGCCTTCTCCATTTTAAATATCGCCAATGCGGGAGATGAAATTGTCTCTGCTGGATCATTGTATGGCGGAACATATAACTTATTTGCTAACACATTACCTCGTTGGGGCATTACAACAACATTTGTAGATGAAAGAGATCCGGAAAACTTCCGCAAAGCAATTACGGACAAAACAAAAGCAATCTATGCAGAAGTAGTAGGAAATCCTAGCTTAAATATTTTAGATATTGAAGCAGTAGCAGCAATTGCCCATGAACATGGCATTCCATTAATCATCGACAATACGTTCCCATCTCCATATGGATGCAATCCAATTGATTTTGGAGCAGATGTTGTTATCCATTCAGCAACAAAATGGATTGGCGGCCACGGTACAACAATCGGTGGCGTTGTGGTAGATGCAGGAAAATTCGACTGGACACAAGGTCGATTCCCTGGTTTCACAGAGCCTGACCACACATATCATGGCATTCGTTACGGCATCGATACAGCCGGTGCAGCTTTTGCAACAAAAATGCGCGTCCAATTATTGCGCGATCTTGGCCCAACTTTAGGACCGGATGCGGCATTCAGTTTCCTTCAAGGATTGGAAACTCTTCACCTCCGCTATCCAAGACACAGTGAAAATGCAGAAAAAGTAGTGGCATTTTTGAAAAACCACCCATATGTGGAATACGTGAATTATCCAGGAGATGAATCATTCGAATCTCACCATTTAGCGAAAAAATATTTGAAAAACGGTTATGGTTCTATGGTGACATTCGGTATTAAAGGTGGCCGTGAAGCAGGAAGCGTTGTTATTGACAATGTAAAATTGTTCTCTCACGTTGCAAACGTTGGAGATGCAAGATCCTTGATTATTCATCCAGCTTCCACTACTCACCAACAATTAACTGCTGAAGAATTGAAAATTGCCGGTGTAGGAGAAGAGCTTATCCGCTTATCCATCGGTTTAGAAAATGTGGACGATATCATTGCAGATTTAGATCAAGCTTTAGCCAAAGCAGCAGCTGAATTCGGCGTGAAAAACGCGTAAAAGTGGATTACAAAGCCCCTCTCTTTGTTAAATATATAGAATCGGAGTTTTTTCAAGTGCTTCCCGTTCTCATTTGAGCGGATATAATATTCCCGGCTGCCCATTTGCAGCAAGTAAAATTTAGTTATGAAATAGCTGCTCATTTGCAGCAGATTTAAAAGAAAACGGTTTGCCGCAACCATTGCCCATTCGCAATGGATGAATAAAGTAAATACAAGCTGCCCATTCGCAGCATGGAGACGCCTCTTCACGGATTTATTTGGTTGTTCACAAAACATTTATAATGTGTGAATTGTATTCCCATTCGAGTACAATTCACATGCTTTCTTATTCTAATTGCTGACCCGTCATTTAGCAGTAATGATTGTTTTTTTATAACCCATCCCCTTTTTAAAATAAAACCAAGTAAATTAATTAGGATACTTGAAATTAGTGATTAAATGATATATATTAATAATAAGAGGATGATTAGATTCCATCGTATTGAGATCCCCCCTAAAATAAATGGAAAGCCTGATGAAAGGCTTTCCCTCTTTAATTAATAAAGGAGCTGGTTCAATGAGCAAGGTCTATAGCGCTCAAAATTTTGCGGCTTATATTATATATGAATTAAATGAAACAAACACTTTTGTGAACGCAAAGGCATTGCAGCATTTGCTTGAAGTTGTTAAAAGATGCTGGGAAAATGTTTTTGGATCGAATCCTTATAGAGAAGAATCGTATTCCATGTTAACTCATGATTATGTTGTAAAAGAAGTTTATGAAGCTTATAAAGAATTTGGAGAACAGCATATTTCAAAGCCGGCAAATGAGTGGTATTTAAAATATGGAGAGTTCCAATTAATCCTTAGACCTTATGCAGTGCCTGCCTTTTCTAAAGAAGAGGAGAAATTAATGAGAAAAATTTTAAATCAATATCGGCATGTATTATTCAAACAGGCATCATAAAGAAATGACTGGTCAGTACAATGTTCGTACTGGCTATTTTTATTTCAAAATTGAATTCATTTGCTATATTATAATAGTTGTATGCCTTTCCACAGAAAACAATTGTCCATCTTGGGTAGAATCCCCTTGAGTTTCTTTTGTATATACGTTAAAATTTCTGTATGTTTCAAAAAATATAGAATTTTATTATTTTTTAAACACTACAAATTGAGTGTTTGTGTAATATAAAGATTTTGCACTCGCTTGCTTATTAACAAAAATTTCAATTGAAAGAAAGATGGAGGCGAAAGAAAATGGCAACAATCAAGGCGGCCATTTTAGGATTTGGCACAGTCGGTCAAGGCATTTACCATATATTGAACGAAAAAAGGGAAGATTTACGGAAAAAATTAGGGGTAGAATTAGAAGTTGCAAAAATATTAGTTCGTGATACATCAAAAGAGCGAGTTCCAGGAACGCGTCATCTGTTGACTGATAGCATTGATGATTGCTTATCTGTTAAGGGATTGCAAGTAGTTTTTGAAGCCATTGTAGGTGAAGAGCCTGCATACACATATTTGAAAAAAGCGGTTATGAATAAATGCCATGTTATTACAGCAAATAAAGTGATGTTTGCAAAATACGGGCTTGAGCTGCAAGAACTTGCCAAACAAAACGGCGTCTTTGTCGGTTATGAAGCGACTGTAGCAGGTGGAGTGCCTGTCATTAAGACTATGAAAAATATTTTGTTAGTTAATGATGTCACAAGAATTCAAGGAATTTTAAACGGCACATCCAACTACATTTTGACAAAGATGCGTGCGGAAGGCTGGTCTTTTGATGAGGCGTTAAAAGAAGCGCAAGCCCTAGGATATGCAGAAGCGGATCCGTATATGGATATTTCTGGCCAAGATGCATTTAAAAAGCTCATGGTTTTATCAGCTTTAGCTTTTGGCGAGCAGCCAAACTGGGCGGATGTAAAAGTTGTTGGTATCGACGGCATTACTCCAGAACAAGTAAAAGAAGCAAAAGAAAAAGGGCTCAGGTATCGTCACGTGGCTGAGGTGGAAAAATTGCCGGATGGTACAATTTTTGCCCAAGTGGGGCCAATGCTTGTCAGCAAAGAACATCCTCTATATCCAATTGACGATGTATTTAATGCTGTTACAATGGAAACAAACTATATTGGCACTTTAACGTTAATCGGCCCAGGGGCAGGAATGTATCCAACGGCCAGCGTGATGGTGGAAGATTATGCTGAAATTATTGGCAAACGTGCAGGTTTTGTTGTAACCATATAAAAAAGATGCTTCTTGAAATGCTTCTCGCCGCTTCTTTCAAGAAGCATTTTAATTTTGGTGGGCAAAAAAAGATCATCCATCTCCCATCTGGGGTGGATGATCTTTTTATTGATTCGTCTATTAATCTTCGTCTTTTACGTCCATGTCTTCAGGAATAGGGGTATTTTGCCAAAGGTCCATTTCTTCTTTTAACAGTTTTAGCTGTTCACGGTAAGTTTCAAATTGGTCGCTGTTGATGAGAAACTGCTCGCCGTCGTGGACTGCTTTAATGCGGCCTTCATAAATGTAGCGTAGGACCATTTCTTCCGGCATGGAAATATCTTTTGCCGTCTCGCTTACAGTTTTATACATTTTTGACCCGCCCTTTCATTTATGATTTTACTGCATAAACGACCCGTCATTTCTTACTTTTATTTTACATTATTATTATAGGAAGCGGCGAGAATTTAAATCGTTTTTCAAAACGATGTCACCTTTTGAAAAAATATGGTAGCATTACAGTAAAATGTATATAACAGGAGGATGTGCAATGAATATACTGCCATACATCTTTGTGCTGTTTGCAGCTGTGTTGTGGGGCACCACAGGAACAACTCAAACCTTTTTGCAGGAAGGGATTTCACCCATCGCTGTTGCCTGTGTGCGTTCAGCGATTGGGGGTGGAGTTTTACTCATTGCTGTCCTCTTTATGCGGAAAATTCATTTGAAAACATGGTCGTGGAAATGGACAGTTATGGCTGCACTTGCCATCGCGTTGTTCCAATGTTTATTTTTTACGTCCATTCGCTTTACGGGTGTTGCAGTAGGCACAGTCGTGACTATTGGCAGTTCTCCCGTCTTTTCAGGATGTATTGAATGGCTGTTTTTTAAGCGTCGTCCAACGAGAGTATGGGGAATTGCCACGATTCTTGCCATTATAGGTTGTATTTTGTTGTTTGCTAGCCGAGGCGAAACGACAATCCATCCTCTAGGGATATTACTTGCTCTATGTGCCGGAATGATGTTTGCCATTTATACAAATTGCAGCAAACAGTTGACAGAAAGGGAAGAGACGTTGCCGAGTGTGGCGATGACTTTTATTTTATGTGCCCTATTTTTATTGCCTTTTTCGCAAGATGGCGTTACTTGGGTGTTTGAAGGGCAAAATTTTTTGCCTATGCTTTTTATGGGGCTCTTTGCTACGAGCTTAGCGTATATATTTTATTTATCAGGCCTTGAAAAAATCAGCTCTTCTTCGGCGGTGACGTTGTCTTTAGCGGAGCCTTTAACAGCCGCAATGCTTGGCGTATTTTTTGTAGGGGAATATTTAAGCCCGATGAGTTGGGTTGGCGTGTTGCTGCTACTTGGAGGCATAATCGTACTAACTATTGGAGGCAGAAAAGCTTCAAGGGAGAATGAGGTTTCTGAGGAAACTACTTGAGGAGTTTGCCTTAAGTAGTTTTTTCATTCTCTTAAGGAATTCTTAAGATTTTCCCTCACCATTTTCTAAGATTCATCTTTTATGATAATACTGTAAGAAAAAGAGATGAGGTGGTACGGGTGGATTTAACTGTACTAGTCACAGACGATGATCAGGACATTCGTGACGGCATCGAAATCTATTTAAAAAATGAAGGATATAAAGTGTTGAAGGCGAAAGATGGAAAAGAAGCGCTCGAAATTCTTTCCAAGCATGAAGTGCATCTTATTATTCTGGACATTATGATGCCGAATTTGGACGGCATTCAAGCGACCTTTAAAATTCGCGAGGAGCGCAATATTCCGATTATTATGCTCAGTGCAAAAGCGGAAGAAACAGATAAAATTCACGGACTATCCATCGGGGCGGACGATTATATTACAAAACCTTTTCATCCATTGGAACTGATGGCCCGAGTGAAATCTCAACTTAGAAGATATACGCAGCTTGGTACATACAATGGGATGACGAATACGAAAATTGAAGTGGACGGCTTATCCATTGACCGGGAAGCAAAAGAAGTGCGCCTCAACGGAGAAATTGTGAAGTTGACGCCGATTGAATATAAAATTATAGAACTCTTGCTCACGAATGCCGGACGCGTCTTTTCCATTCAGGAAATTTATGAACGGGTCTGGAATGAAGAGGCTTATAACGCAGAAAACATTGTCCCGGTACACATCCGGAAAATCCGCGAAAAAATTGAAGCAGACCCGAAAAATCCAAGATATTTAAAGGTTGTGTGGGGAATTGGATACAAAATTGAGAAATAAGCTGGAAAACAGTTTGATGGGGATTAGTTTGATTGCTTCAATTATAGGAATGATTTTAATTATTCGTTTTACGATGCTCTTTTTAGCAAGGGAATGGGCTACCATCATGACCTTTTTTACAAATGTGTTTTGAGAAGGAGAGAACATGTTGATGAACCATAAATTAAAAACCCTCCTCTCTCTTTTTCTTATAACATGGGTTATATTTTCAATGTTTTTATTATTCCATTTTGGAGCGCAATTTATCGGGAAATCTTACTTCGATTCGGATGGGTTTAAGGGAAATTTGGAGCGGTTTAAAGAGGATATTGGTTTTTTTGTCTTGGAACCATTTGATGCGGAAGAGGCAAAAAAGCAAATTACAGTGTCGCAAGAGGAAATTGAATTCCATCGAAATTATTATGGGTCCCTGACGGAGCAGGTGGAAAACATTAAGTATCAATATCAAGATCGAATTGAACAGGCCGCCAATGATCCGGAATTGCAAAAGATGTTGATTGCCGAACGGGATCAAAAAATTGAGGATATTAAGAAAAACTTTAGCGATAATGAGCATGTAGCGAAAAAAGTCCGCAAGCAAAAAGAGGAACTGGTCGATAAGTACGCAGCATCGAAAAAAGAAGAAGAAAAAATATTTTTCGATGAATTTAAATATTTTGCGTATGAGTTGCGAAATGTGGAAACGGGGGAAATTTTCCGGTCGGGCGATGTGGATGCCGAAGCGGTGTTTACAGAAAATTTTGGAAGCAAGGATGGCTATTTAGTTGTAAATAGTTCCAGAACCATTCATCTGGATTATTACAATGATACATTAATGAGCCACGAAATCCCAGTAACTGGTAAATTGTCCCGCTTTGAAGGAAAGATTACCATTCCGAAATCGATGATGAACAAGGCTTATTTTAAAAAGGATTATCGAGCATTCATGCTGTCTAAAATAAGCCTTTATAGCATTTGGGCTACAGCCTTGTTGGCCATTGTGGCGTTGTTGACTTTTGCAAAGCCTTCTTTGAATCATTTTTTAAGTAATAGCAGACTAAAGGAAACTTTTTTAAAACTGCCAGTGGATGTGCGATTTGCAGTTACTCTGTTTTCCGCTTTAATAGCTTATAAATTCATTTTGGATATAGGATATTTAATTGTTTATAACACCTATTACTCCCAAAATGAGTATTGGATTCGGTATATCTTTGATTTAGCTTATCATTTTGCATTCTTTTTCATTTTTGCCTCCATTAGCATTTTAGGGGCAATATGGTTATGGGAATTATTGAAGCATACCGAAACATTGAAAGAAGAATGGAAAAATGCTTTTCTGTATCGGTTATCGGATGGGCTGCGAGATTTGTTTTTAAACCGTTCGATTGGATTTCAAGCTTTATTTATTTTAACTGTCGTTTTTTGTGCTGGTTTCGGTTTAGCGGTCATTTTCGTATATCCTTCTTTAGCAGTAAGCGTCTATGCTCCTTTATTTATCTTTATTGCGTTACCAGCCATAATAATCTTTTTAAGTAATGCAGGGTATTTAAATCGTATTTTGAAGCAAACGAAAGAGATGGCTGAAGGACGTTTGACGACGGAGGTAAAGGTGAAAGGGAAATCGCCGCTAGCCAAACACGCTCAAAACTTAAATGAATTGCAGGAAGGAATCCGGAAATCTTTAACAGAACAAGCAAAAAGCGAGCGTTTGAAAACGGAATTAATTACAAATGTGAGCCATGATTTGCGGACGCCGCTAACTTCCATTATTACTTACACGGATTTATTGAAAAATCCGGAAATCACCGAAGAAGAGCGGAAACGGTATATTGAGATTTTAGAAAATAAATCTCAACGATTGAAAACGCTGATTGAAGATTTGTTTGAAGTATCGAAAATGTCGAGCGGAAATGTGGAGTTGAAAAAAGAGCGAATCAATTTAACGCAATTGTTGCAACAGGCGATCGGCGAACATAAAGAAGATTTTGAAAAAGCGAATTTAGAGTTGCGTGTGGCCCTGCCTAATCATCCGATTTACGCTTATGTAGACGGGCAAAAATGGTGGCGGGTGATTGATAATTTACTTATCAATGCTTTGAAATATTCGCTGAGCGGCACTAGAGTTTATGTGACGTTGAAAAAGGTGGGTCCTACTGCTGAATTTTCAGTAAAAAATATAGCGAATTATGAATTAGGCGATAATGTTGAGGAATTAACAGAACGATTTAAGCGGGCAGATGAGTCGAGACATACGGAAGGTTCTGGTTTAGGCCTAGCCATCGCCCAATCCATTGCAGAGCTGCATCAAGGGAAGTTAGAAGTTAGTGTGGATGGCGATTTATTTAAAGTGGTAGTGACAGTGTCAGCCGAGTAATGCAAGTTTTGCGGGAATGATAGAGAGGCTGGGACATAAACCAAAAATTATAGGGGTAGCTGAAAGAGTGTTGATAAAAAATTGATATAACTAAAAATTGATTGGAGTGAAGGGGACGCTTTCTACTGTGCTGGAACGGAAATCAATTTTTAATAGCATATCAAAAAAGAGGCTGGGACAAAACTAGCTTCTAGATAGGAAAAAGGAGAATTTGAGCCAACTCAAATTCTCCTTTTTTCGTGCGCCCGGCATGTACATGAACTATAGGGTGTAAGTCCCGAACCCCGAAGACAGAAGTAGAGGTTAGCCAAGAGCAAGGGTGTCCGTGGTGACATGAAAACTTGCGTCAATGATCTTAATTGAACCGCCGTATACGGAACCGTACGTACGGTGGTGTGAGAGGACGGGAGTTAATCGCTCCCTCCTACTCGATCATTTATCCCCATTGTTTTTGGTTAGTTGATCTTTGTTGGCCGTGTATTTTCGTAAATTCACGGCCATTAAGGCAATGCCCATTTCATTTTCCACTTTC